>CAJZGT010000200.1 GCA_916048145.1 uncultured Streptococcus sp. | reverse complement strand
CGTGGTACCATTATTGATACCATTTATGAAAAACGAGTAAACCATGTTTTTGAACTAGCAAAGATGGATGCAGATATTACGACTACAAACGACCATATCATATATACTGGTGGACGTAGTTTACGTGGAGCAAATGTAAAAGCTACTGACCTTAGAGCTGGGGCCGCACTTGTCATTGCTGGTTTGATGGCTGAAGGTAAAACTGAAATTACAAATATTGAGTTCATCTTACGTGGTTATTCTGATATTATTGAAAAATTACGTAATCTAGGAGCGGATATTACACTTGTTGAAGAATAAACCGTAGAGGTGTTTATGAATATTTGGACCAAATTAGCAATGTTTTCTTTTTTTGAAACGGATCGCTTGTATTTGCGTCCTTTCTTTTTTAGTGATAGTAAGGACTTCCATGAGATAGCTTCAAATCCAGAAAATTTACAATTCATTTTTCCAAGTCAAGCTAGTCCAGAAGAAAGTCAATATGCACTGGCCAATTATTTTATGAAGGCTCCTTTAGGGGTATGGGCTATTTGTGATAAGAAAACTGAAAAAATGATTGGTTCAATTAAGTTTGAAAAGCTAGATGAAATAAAAAAAGAAGCAGAACTTGGTTATTTTTTGAGAAAAGATTCATGGTCTAAAGGTTTTATGACAGAAGTTGTTAAAAAACTTTGCCAACTTTCTTTTGGGGAATTTGGTTTAAAACAATTATCCATCATTACCCACCTTGAAAATGAAGCTAGCCAACGGGTTGCTCTTAAGTCTGGATTTCGATTGATTCGTCAGTTTAAAGGAAGTGATCGCTATACAAAGAAAATGCGTGATTATCTTGAGTTTCGCTTTGTAAAGGGAGAAATTAATGAGTAAACACCAAGAAATTCTAAGCTATTTGGAAGAATTACCCGTTGGTAAAAGAGTCAGTGTTCGAAGTATTTCCAACCATCTAGGAGTCAGTGATGGAACGGCTTATCGGGCCATTAAAGAAGCTGAAAATCGTGGAATTGTAGAGACTCGTCCAAGAAGTGGTACTATCCGTGTTAAATCTCAGAAAGTTGCTATCGAAAGATTAACATTTGCAGAAATTGCAGAAGTGACTTCTTCTGAGGTTTTGGCTGGGCAAGAAGGTTTAGAGAGAGAATTTAGTAAGTTTTCAATCGGTGCCATGACTGAGCAAAATATCTTATCTTATCTCCATGATGGGGGACTCTTGATTGTCGGAGATCGAACCCGTATTCAGTTGTTAGCCTTGGAAAATGAAAATGCAGTTCTAGTTACAGGTGGATTTCAGGTCCATGATGATGTGCTTAAACTGGCCAATCAAAAAGGAATTCCAGTTCTGAGAAGTAAGCATGACACATTCACCGTCGCGACCATGATCAATAAAGCCTTGTCAAATGTTCAAATTAAAACAGATATTTTGACAGTTGAGAAACTTTATCGCCCTTGTCACGAATATGGATTTCTAAGAGAGACTGACACTGTTAAAGATTATTTGGACTTGGTACGTAAGAATCGTAGCAGTCGTTTCCCTGTTATTAATCAACATCAGGTTGTTGTTGGAATTGTAACCATGAGAGACGCTGGTGATAAGTCACCAAGTACGACAATTGATAAGGTCATGTCTCGTAGTCTATTTTTGGTTGGATTATCGACAAATATTGCCAATGTGAGTCAACGGATGATTGCAGAAGACTTTGAAATGGTACCGGTTGTTCGAAATAATCAAACATTGCTTGGAGTTGTGACACGACGAGATGTCATGGAGAAGATGAGTCGTTCCCAAGTTTCTGCTCTACCTACTTTTTCTGAGCAGATTGGTCAAAAACTTTCTTATCACCATGATGAAGTAGTCATTACAGTGGAACCCTTTATGTTAGAGAAGAATGGTGTTTTGGCTAATGGTGTATTGGCAGAAATTCTGACCCACATGACCCAAGATTTAGTTGTTAATAGTGGACGTAATCTCATCATTGAGCAGATGCTAATCTACTTTTTGCAGGCTGTTCAGATAGATGATATACTGCGCATTCAAGCACGCATTATCCACCATACTAGACGGTCAGCTATTATTGATTACGATATTTATCATGGTCATCAGATTGTTTCAAAAGCAAATGTGACCGTTAAAATTAATTAGAAACTAGGAGAAAAAATGATAACATTAAAATCAGCTCGTGAAATCGAAGCTATGGATAAGGCCGGTGATTTTTTAGCAAGTATCCATATTGGCTTGCGTGATTTGATTAAGCCTGGCGTAGATATGTGGGAAGTTGAAGAATACGTTCGCCGTCGTTGTAAGGAAGAAAATTTCCTTCCGCTTCAGATTGGAGTTGACGGTGCAATGATGGACTATCCTTATGCTACCTGTTGCTCTCTTAATGATGAAGTAGCTCATGCTTTCCCTCGTCACTATATCTTGAAAGATGGTGATTTGCTCAAAGTTGATATGGTTTTGGGAGGTCCAATTGCTAAATCTGACCTGAATGTCTCAAAATTAAACTTCAACAATGT
>CAJZGT010000199.1 GCA_916048145.1 uncultured Streptococcus sp. | reverse complement strand
CAACGTTTTCCTGTCCAAGACCGTCAATACTTGTTTGCTAAGTTCAATGTTGAAGAGATGAGAAAAGATATTGAAAAGGCAGAATAGGAGACGAAAATGACCACTCATATTATCATTACCATGGTGCTGTTGCTGGCTCTCTTGCTAGGAAGCATTTGGTATGCCAAAAAGAAATACCAGATTAATCTAGCTGTCTTGGGCTTGGGGGCCGTTGCTTTCTTTGTCTCTTCACAGATTTTAGAAAAACTGGTGCATATCTTGGTTTTACATCCTCAAAAAGACGGTAGTATTACCCTCTTGCAAGACCATCCGCTTGTCTATATCATCTATGGCCTAGCCATGGCAGCATTTTTTGAGGAAACTGCTCGTCTTATTTTCTTCAAATGGTTGGAGAAAAAGAGAAGTTTGGAAAAGGCAGATGCCTTGGCTTATGGATTGGGGCATGGTGGCTTGGAGTTGATTTTCCTAGGTCTTACTAGTTTGCTTAATCTCTACATCGTTCTCTCAGCAGTTCAAACGCAAAATCCACAGGTCATGCAATTGCTGTCTGAAAATATGTTGAAAACTATTCAGTCGCTATCAGTCTGGCAGATTTATTTGCTTGGTTTTGAGAGAATCTTGGCGCTAGGTTTCCAATTACTCTTGACTGTTTGGGTTTATCAAGCTGTTCGCCAGAAGAAATGGATTTATCTCCTAGCAGCCTATGGCCTACATGCCTTCTTTGACCTGGTACCATCTCTAGCTCAAGTAGGATGGATTACAAGTCCAGTCTTGGTTGAAGTTATTCTATTAGTTGAACTTTTCCTAGTTGCCTATGGAACTAAGGCAATCTTTTGCAAAAAATCATAAGAAAAGGGGGAAACCTCTTTTTATGTGCAAAAACCAAACAAGGTCTTTTTCTGGTCGTCAAATGGTATTAAAAATGGTATAATGGAATGAATTTTGAAAAAGGAAGAGTAACATGTCAATAAGAGAAAAAATGCTTGAAATCTTAGAAGGGATTGATATCCGTTTCAAAGAACCCCTGCATAGCTATAGTTATACAAAAGTAGGTGGAGAGGCCGATTATTTGGTCTTTCCACGAAATCGTTTTGAGTTGGCTCGCGTTGTCAAATTTGCCAATCAAGCAAATATCCCTTGGATGGTTCTTGGAAATGCTAGCAACATCATCGTTCGTGATGGTGGAATTCGTGGATTTGTCATCTTGTGTGACAAGCTCAATAATGTTTCTGTTGATGGTTATACCATTGAGGCAGAAGCTGGAGCCAACTTGATTGAAACAACACGCATTGCCCTCCGTCACAGTTTGACTGGATTTGAATTCGCTTGTGGCATCCCTGGAAGTATCGGTGGTGCTGTCTTTATGAATGCGGGTGCCTATGGTGGCGAGATTGCCCACATCTTACAGTCTTGTAAGGTCTTGACTAAGGACGGAGAAATCGAGACCCTGTCTGTCAAGGACTTGGCTTTTGGTTACCGCCACTCAGCCATTCAAGAGTCTGGTGCAGTTGTCTTGTCAGCTAAATTTGCCCTTGCTCCAGGAAGTCATCAGGTTATCAAGCAAGAAATGGATCGCTTGACGCATCTCCGTGAACTTAAGCAACCTTTAGAATATCCATCTTGTGGTTCGGTATTTAAGCGCCCAGTGGGTCATTTTGCAGGTCAATTAATTTCAGAAGCTGGCTTGAAAGGCTATCGTATCGGTGGTGTAGAAGTGTCAGAAAAGCACGCAGGATTTATGATCAATGTTGCAGATGGAACGGCCAAAGACTACGAAGACTTGATTGAGTCTGTTATTGAAAAAGTCAAGGAACACTCTGGCGTTACTCTTGAGAGAGAGGTCCGTATTTTAGGTGAAAGCAAGTAGGACACTTTAGTTGAAAAGCTGCTGCTATGTCATGGAAAGGGGGTGAAAGCCTATCATCAGTGCAGAAGAATGTAGGCAGTTCAATCTCCTACACGAGGTAGTAGCGGCCTGACAGAGCCCTGATCTGTTAATCTATGAAAAAGAAGGAATAAATGACAATTGAAAAAACCAATTATTGAATTCAAAAACGTCTCAAAAGTTTTTGAAGACAGCAACACCAAGGTTCTCAAAGACATCAACTTTGAGTTGGAAGAAGGGAAATTCTACACCCTTCTAGGCGCATCTGGTTCAGGGAAATCAACCATCCTAAACATCATTGCAGGTTTACTGGATGCGACGACAGGAGATATTTTACTGGATGGGGTACGGATCAACGACATCCCAACCAACAAGCGAGACGTCCATACGGTCTTCCAATCCTATGCCTTGTTTCCACATATGAATGTGTTTGAAAATGTTGCCTTTCCACTTCGCTTGCGTAAAATTGACAAGAAAGAAATCGAGAAACGCGTAGCGGAAGTTCTCAAGATGGTTCAGTTGGAAGGTTATGAAAAACGTTCCATCCGTAAACTCTCTGGAGGACAACGTCAGCGTGTGGCTATTGCCCGTGCCATCATCAACCAACCCCGTGTGGTCTTGCTGGACGAGCCTTTGTCAGCGCTGGACTTGAAATT
>CAJZGT010000198.1 GCA_916048145.1 uncultured Streptococcus sp. | reverse complement strand
GCTGACGTGGTTTGAAGAGATTTTCGAAGAGTATTAACTGAAAAGCATGACTAGGAATACTATTGAATGTGGTTAGCTAAATCTTCCTGAGCTTTTTTATTTGACTCAGCTTTTTCTTTCAGCCATTTTTCATAGAGTTCTTGGTACTGTTTAGCAGTTACTGGCTCTTTTTGCAATTCAACATATTTGTAGTTGTCTGCATTTCCCTTATGACCAACGAATGAGAATGGACCTGTAAACGGTACAGTCTTACGGAAGATTGGGTTGGCTCCCCCACTTTGAACTGGTAGGAAGAGGGCACTATCTGTCAACCAAGCTTGGGCTTCAGCATATTTTTCATAGCGAGCATTAGTATCTGTGATTTCAGCGTCTGCCTGATCCAAGAGTTTCTTGTAGTCAGCAAGACCAATCTTATCCTTAACTTCCTTGTCTTTTCCTTCAGACAAGCCCATGTTTTTCAACTGAGAACCTGTCTCTGGGTCAAGGATAGCTAGGTAAGTCTTAGGATCTGAGTAGTCTCCCCCCCATCCTGAGACGTCAATATCGTAGTCTTTTTGTTCTGCTGTATCTGCAAAGTAGGTTGCCTGATCTTTTTCATCTGGAGAAAGTTGGATAACATCGATGACAACATTATCCTTACCAAGAGTGGCTTCTACTGTTTGCTTGAGAGAGCCAGCCTGTTGCACATCTAACTTAGCAGTCTGGTCAACTGGCATATCCAAATGAATTGGGAAGGTTACTCCCTGAGCTTGCAGACTTTCTTTGGCCTTAGCAAATTTCTCTTTGGCCTTGTCAGGGTTCAAGAAGGCTTGCTTACCATCGTTTAGGTTGATATTTGCCCAATCTTTACCGTAGTTGACAATTTTTTCATTGACAATATCACCGAAGTTCTTATCGCCAACTTGGACAAAGTTACTTGGTGTAATCGTGTTACGCAAGATACGGTCTGCTCCATCTTCACCATTTGTCTGCGCTGCATAAGCATGACGGTCAAAGGCAAAGTTGATAGCCTGACGGAAATCTTTATTTTGCATAGCTGCGCGTGAATCTGTCTTTTCCTTATCAGACTGTTTCATAGTCTGCTTGTAACTTTGACGATTCACGTTGAAAAGATAATAGAAAGTAACTGAGTTTTGCGGTGTATAGGTGATCTTATCCTCGTTACCCTTCTTAAGCTCAGCAAAGACTGAACTTGTTGGGAAGATACGACCATCTGTGTAGTTACCTTCCAAAAATCCTCTTGTAATGCTATCTTGGTCAGAACCGTCAAAGAAAGAAAGTTTCACTTTCTCGATTTTGACATTGTCCTTATCCCAATAGTTAGGATTTTTATCAAATTCAATCAAAGATTTTGATGTGAAGGACTTAAACAAGTAAGGACCATTTGACAAGATACTTGATGGCGTCACACTTCCAAAGTCATCTCCCTTAGACTTCAAGAAGGCTTCATTTACAGGACTAAGAATACTTGCTGTTGTTTTAGAGTTCCAATAAGTCTCAGGTTGGTTGAGGGTGTATTGGAGTGTGTAATCATCCACTGCCTTAACACCAACAGTTCCAAAATCGGATGATTTCCCTTCAACATAGTCTGCTAGCCCTTTGATAGAGTCTTGTACCAAGTACAAGTTTTCAGCCTTTTTATCAGCCGCATACTTAAGACCAGTCACAAAGTCATGAGCTGTTACATCCGCATACTCTTCTCCTTCAGAAGTGTACCATTTAGCCCCCTGACGGATCTTATAAGTGTAGGTCAAACCATCTTTTGACACAGTCCACGACTCAGCCATAGATGGGATAAGATTGCCATACTGGTCATTTTCCAACAAACCATCAATCAAGTTGGTTGTGATACTAGATGTAGAGTCTCGGGTAGAAGTAATATAATCCAAGGTATCTGGGTTATTAACAAAGATATAAGAGTAAGTCTTGTCTGCATTACTTGATTGGGAAGACCCACATGCCGCTAGAGCTAGACCTGCTGTCAAAGCCATAGCTCCAAAAAGCATAACTTTTGATTTCTTCATGATTATTCTCCATTTTTACAGTATGTGAAATATTATACACCATTTGAGCAAAAATATAAAGCTTTTTGTACTTTTTTACAAAAATAAAAATCAGTAGACTCGAGTTCCTACTGATTTTTGATATGGTTCGTTTGGATTATGCAGCCAAAACTTTGCGTCCTTTACGACGACGAGCTGCCAATACGCGACGACCGTTTTTAGTTGACATACGGTTACGGAATCCGTGTTTGCGCGCACGACGAAGTTTACTTGGTTGATAAGTACGTTTCACGATGAATACCTCCTCATAGATTTTGTATTCGTTTAGCCGGCTATAAAGTGATCAGTTACTAAACATACTTTACTATTCTATCTGATTCTTTTACTTTTGTCAATAGCTCTAGGCAAATGTTTCCAGCTTTTTAGCGCTTTTTCGAATGTAAGCCCTATCTACGATACTGTTTCAAGAAACGAGTCATCTTTTCTTGTATTTGGGCTAGTTCATCAACACGAGGAAGGTAAACGATACGGAAGTGGTCTGGTTCCT
>CAJZGT010000197.1 GCA_916048145.1 uncultured Streptococcus sp. | reverse complement strand
TAAGTTCATTTTCATACGAGCTGGACTAGAGCCTATTCTAAGGCACTAGCTCCTGCTACGATTTCTGTAATTTCTTGTGTAATCGCCGCCTGTCTGGCACGGTTATACTGAATTGTCAAATCATTGATGACTTTCTTAGCATTATCTGTCGCTGTTTGCATGGCTGTCATACCGGCAGCATTTTCAGCTGTCTTGGCATCGATAATAGCCCCGTAAATCATACTTTCTGCAAATTGAGGCAACAACTGCTCCAAAATTTCTTCTCGGCTGGTTTCCAATTCAAAAGTCAAGCTGTACTCTTCATCCGCTTCATTAGGATCCAAGTCAACAATCGGAAGCATTTGTTCCACACGCATTTGACTAGTTAGCGTATTGACATGGTGGTTGTAGCAGACATAGAGTTCATCAAAAAGTTCATTTTGGTACATTTCAACTGTTTTTGAAATAATCTTGCGAACTTCATCAAAGCTAGGTTGGTCTGCTAATCCACGTAGTTCATAAAGTGGTTGAATACCACGAGCTTTAAAGAAATCAGCTCCCATTCCACCGATACAGATCATTTCAAAACCTGTACCATCTGGGTGGTATTCTTCCTTCAACTCCATAACTGCTTTCAGAATAGAGGAATTATAACCTCCAACTAAACCGCGATCTGAAGTGATAACGATATAACCTGTCTTCTTCACAGGACGGCTAATCAACATCGGATTGGTTGAACCACCAGCTCCATTACCATGAAGAATATCTGTCAAGAGTTTGCGGACTTTCTGAGCGTAAACTTGGAAGTTACGAGCAGCTTCTTCAGAGCGACCAAGCTTAGCAGCCGATACCATTTGCATGGCATTTGTGATTTGACTCGTATTTTTTGTTGAGGCGATTTTTGTTTTAATATCATTTAGAGATACTGCCATCTGACACCTCTATTCTTATTGGAAGCTGGTTTGATTGAGAAACTCTGTAATCGCAGCATCCAAGACTGCTTCTTCTGGCAAGTCTTTTGTATCACGAATGGTTTCCAAAATCTCTGGATGTTGAGCGTCAAAGAAGGCATGGAACTCTTCCTCGAAACGAACAATATCATCTACTGGAACAGTATCCAAGAAACCATGTGTCAAAGCATAGAGAATGGTTACTTGTTTCTCAATAGGTAATGGCTTGTGAACAGGTTGTTTCAAGACCTCAACGGTACGACGTCCACGGTTCAATTTAGCCTGTGTTGCCGCATCTAAGTCAGAACCGAACTTAGTGAAGGCTTCCAACTCACGATATGAAGCAAGGTCAATACGAAGTGTACCAGCAACCTTCTTCATGGCTTTGATTTGTGCAGAACCACCTACACGAGATACAGACGAACCCGCATCGATGGCTGGACGAATACCCGCATTGAAGAGACCATCACCAAGGAAGATTTGTCCGTCAGTGATTGAAATCACGTTGGTTGCGATATAGGCAGAGATATCTCCCGCTTGTGTCTCGATAAATGGTAGGGCTGTAATTGATCCACCACCAAGTTCATCAGAAACTTTAGCTGAGCGCTCAAGCAAACGGCTGTGAAGGTAGAAAACATCCCCTGGGAAGGCTTCACGACCTGGAGGACGACGAAGCAAGAGAGACAGTTCACGATAAGCTACCGCTTGTTTTGATAGATCATCATAAACGATCAAAACATGCTTACCTTGGTACATAAATTCTTCCGCCATAGCAACCCCAGCATAAGGAGCTAGGAAGAGCAATGGAGATGGTTGTGAAGCAGAGGCTGTCACAACGATTGTGTAATCCAAGGCACCGTACTGACGTAGTGTTTCTACTTGCGTACGAACTGTTGATTCTTTTTGTCCAATCGCAACATAGATACAGATCATATCTTGACCTTTTTGGTTCAAGATTGTATCAATCGCAATGGTTGTTTTCCCTGTCTGACGGTCACCGATAATCAACTCACGTTGACCACGACCAATCGGTACAAGGGCGTCAATAGCTTTCAAACCAGTTTGCAATGGTTCTGATACAGACTTACGTTGCATAACACCAGGAGCTGGCGCTTCTACTGGACGAGTTTTATCTGTGTGGATTTCTCCAAGACCGTCAACTGGACGACCAAGCGGATCCACAACACGACCAATCAGACTCTCACCTACTGGGACTTCCATGATTTTACCTGTACGGCGGATTGTATCGCCTTCACGGATATCTGTAAAGTCACCCAGGATGATAATACCAACGTCTGTTGACTCCAAGTTTTGAGCCATACCATAAGAGCCGTTTTCAAAAATCAACAACTCTCCACTCATGGCATTTTCAAGGCCGTGAGCACGCGCGATACCATCCCCGATATAGGTTACAACACCTGTTTCAGTCACATCAAAATTGGGTTTGAAATTTTCAATTTGTTGCTTAATTAAAGCGCTGATTTCTTGTGCGTTAATTGCCAAAAGAACACCACTTTCTATTTCAAATTTTCTTTAACAACTTTAAGTTGTTGTTTAATACTCACATCAATTGTCTTGTGATTGGCAAAAATGACAAAACCACCAATGAGACTTTCATCGATTTGTTCTTT
>CAJZGT010000196.1 GCA_916048145.1 uncultured Streptococcus sp. | reverse complement strand
GCACCAAGAACACCCGCACGCAGGATATTTAAACGACCTGCAAAATTTGAATCGATTTCGTGATTTGTTTCTGACATACTATTCTCCTTTTTATCCAGTATAAAGGAAAAATATAGGGAAAGCAAACATTAGTAAGCTTCTGAAAAAAGTTGCACGATTTTAATTTTACGAGTTTTTTAAAAGATAGAAACACCACTAGCTAGTAGAGAAGGATAAAAGAGAAGCAAAGCTGATAGACTAGTCCTTTTTCTAGTTATCTATGGTATAATAGGAGGTAGATTTACTAATCGGAGTAAGAAAGATTTTATGATTAAACTAGTAGCAACGGATATGGACGGAACTTTTCTAGATGGAAACGGGCGCTTTGATATGGACCGCCTCAAGTCTCTCTTGGTTTCCTACAAGGAAAAAGGGATATACTTTGCGGTGGCTTCGGGGCGTGGATTTCTATCTCTAGAAAAATTATTTGCTGAAGTTCGTGATGACATTATTTTCATCGCTGAAAATGGCAGTTTGGTCGAATATCAAGGTCAGGACTTGTATGAAGCGACAATGTCTCGTGAGTTTTATCTGTCAACTTTTGAAAAGCTGAAAACTTCACCTTATGTAGATATCAATAAACTGCTTTTAACAGGGAAAAAAGGCTCTTATGTGTTAGATACGGTTGATGCAACCTATTTGAAAGAGAGCCAGCATTATAATGAAAATATCCAAAAAGTAGCAAGTCTGGAAGATATTACAGATGACATTTTCAAATTTACAACCAACTTCACAGAAGAAACGCTAGAAGCTGGGGAAGCTTGGGTTAATGAAAATGTCCCTGGTGTTAAGGCTATGACAACTGGCTTTGAATCCATTGATATTGTTCTGGACTATGTCGATAAGGGAGTGGCCATTGTTGAATTGGCTAAAAAACTTGGTATCACAATGGATCAGGTTATGGCTTTTGGAGACAATCTTAATGACTTGCATATGATGCAGGTTGTGGGACATCCTGTAGCTCCTGAAAATGCACGACCAGAAATTTTAGAATTAGCAGAGACAGTGATTGGTCACCATAAGGACCAGTCGGTTATAGCTTATATGGAGGGCTTATAATGGCAGATATAAAATTGATTGCATTGGACTTGGATGGGACCTTGCTGACTACTGATAAAAGGCTGACGGATCGCACCAAGGCAACCTTGAAAGCTGCGCGTGATCGTGGTATCAAGGTCGTATTGACAACTGGTCGTCCCTTAAAAGCTATGGATTTCTTTCTCCATGAGCTAGGGACTGACGGCCACGAAGATGAGTATACGATTACTTTTAATGGTGGTTTGGTTCAAAAGAATACAGGTGAAATCCTTGATAAGACAGTTTTTTCATATGATGATGTGGCACGCTTGTATGAAGAAACAGAGAAATTATCACTGCCTCTTGATGCAATCTCAGAAGGAACTGTTTATCAAATCCAATCGGACCAAGAAAGTCTTTATGCCAAATTCAATCCAGCATTGACTTTTGTTCCAGTGGATTTTGAAGACTTATCTAGTCAGATGACCTACAATAAGTGCGTGACTGCCTTTGCTCAAGAACCCTTGGATGCAGCTATTCAGAAGATTTCTCCAGAATTGTTCGACCAATATGAAATCTTTAAATCACGTGAAATGTTGCTAGAGTGGTCACCAAAGAATGTTCATAAAGCAACAGGTTTGGCAAAACTAATCAGCCATCTAGGAATCGAGCAAAGCCAAGTCATGGCATGTGGTGACGAGGCCAATGACCTCTCTATGATTGAGTGGGCAGGGCTCGGTGTTGCCATGCAAAACGCTGTTCCTGAAGTCAAGGCAGTCGCAAATGTAGTGACGCCAATGACCAATGATGAAGAGGCTGTCGCTTGGGCTATCGAAGAATATGTGCTAAAGGAGAACTAAGATATGGGATTATTTGACCGTCTATTCGGAAAAAAAGAAGAGCCTAAAATCGAAGAAGTTGTAAAAGAAGCTCTGGAAAATCTTGATTTGTCTGAAGATGTTGAGTCTTCTCTTACAGAAGCTGAGGGAATTCTTCAAGAAGAAGCTGAGCTCGAAGAAGAGGAAAATCAAGACACAGTTGAAGAAAGTCTGGATTCAGAGCCAGATGTAGAGGTTCATCAAGAAGAAGTCGAAGTATTGCAAAACTCAGAAGAAGTCACAACTGAGCTCGTAGAGACTGTAGAAGAAAATAGTTCTGAAGTGCTTGAAGCAGAAAGGCCTCAGGTAGAAGAAACTGTTCAGGAAAAATATGACCGCAGTCTTAAGAAAACTCGTACAGGATTCGGTGCTCGCTTGAATGCTTTCTTTGCAAATTTCCGCTCTGTTGATGAAGAATTCTTCGAGGAATTGGAAGAACTGCTTATCATGAGTGACGTTGGTGTCCAAGTCGCTTCTAACTTAACAGAGGAGTTACGCTACGAAGCCAAGCTTGAAAACGCCAAGAAACCGGACGCACTTCGCCGTGTCATCATTGAGAAATTGGTTGAGCTTTATGAAAAGGATGGTAACTACGATGAAAGAATCCACTTCCAAGATGGCTTGACAGTCATGCTCTTTGTTG
>CAJZGT010000195.1 GCA_916048145.1 uncultured Streptococcus sp. | reverse complement strand
TTTGGTAACCTTATTATTGGGACTGAATCTTTTTATTTTAAGTAAGATTAGTTTTTTATTTTCACCTGTTTTAGACTTTTTAGCAGTTGTGATGTTGCCAGTCATTCTGTCTGGTTTACTATACTATTTATTGAACCCCATTGTTGATTGGATGGAGAAACACAAAATTAATCGTGTTATAGCGATTAGTATTGTCTTTGTCATCATCGCTATCTTTATCGTTTGGGGATTGGCAGTAGCTATTCCAAATCTGCAACGTCAAGTTTTAACCTTTGCAAGAAATGTACCTATCTACCTTGAAGATGCAGACAGAGTTATTAATGATTTGGTGACCAAGCGTTTGCCAGATGATTTCAGACCTCAGTTAGAGCAAGTTTTGACAAACTTCTCAAGTCAGGCTACAGTTTGGGCAAGTAAAGTTTCTTCACAAGCAGTCAACTGGGTGAGCGCCTTTATTAGCGGAGCTTCTCAAGTGATTGTGGCCTTGATTATCGTTCCTTTCATGCTCTTTTATCTCTTGCGTGATGGGAAAGGGCTGCGAAACTATTTGACCCAATTCATGCCGACGAAATTGAAGGAACCTGTAGGACAGGTTTTGTCAGATGTGAATCAACAGTTGTCCAACTATGTTAGAGGGCAAGTAACAGTAGCTATTATTGTAGCAGTAATGTTTATCATCTTCTTCAAGATTATCGGTCTACGCTATGCGGTTACGCTTGGGGTTACTGCTGGTATTTTAAATCTGGTTCCTTATCTTGGTAGTTTCCTAGCCATGCTTCCTGCCCTAGTATTGGGTTTGATTGCTGGTCCAGTCATGCTTTTGAAAGTAGTGATTGTCTTTATCGTAGAACAAACTATTGAAGGCCGTTTTGTCTCTCCATTGATTTTGGGAAGTCAATTAAACATTCATCCCATTAATGTTCTCTTTGTCTTGTTAACTTCAGGATCCATGTTTGGTATCTGGGGAGTCTTACTCGGTATTCCAGTTTATGCCTCTGCTAAAGTTGTCATTTCAGCGATTTTTGAATGGTATAAGGTAGTCAGTGGCCTATATGAACTAGAAGGAGAGGAAGTCAAGAGTGAACAATAGTCAACAGATGTTACAGGCTTTGGAAGAGCAAGATTTAGTTAAGGCAGAACACTATTTCGTCAAAGCTTTAGAAAATGATCCAAGTGACCTTCTGTATGAGTTAGCTACTTATCTTGAAGGGATTGGTTTTTATCCTCAGGCTAAGGAAATTTACCTTAAAATCGTAGAGGATTTTCCAGAGGTTCATCTTAATCTAGCAGCAATTGCTAGCGAGGATGGTCAAATTGAAGAATCCTTTGCCTATCTTGAGGAAATCAAATCTGACAGTGACTGGTATGTGTCGGCTTTGGCTCTGAAAGCGGACCTTTACCAGATGGAAGGTTTGACAGATGTGGCGCGTGAGAAACTGCTAGAGGCTTTGACCTACTCAGAGGATCCTCTCTTGATATTGGGCTTGGCAGAGTTGGATACTGAGTTGGAAAATTACCAAGAAGCTATTCAAGGCTATGCCCAGTTAGATAATCGGTTGATTTATGAGCAAACAGGCATTTCTACCTATCAACGGATTGGCTTTGCCTATGCTCAGTTAGGGAAATTTGAAACGGCTACAGAGTTTTTAGAAAAAGCCCTGGAGTTAGAATACGATGACCTAACAGCTTTTGAGTTAGCCAGTCTTTACTTTGATAGAGAAGAATACCAAAAAGCTGTCCTCTACTTTAAGCAACTTGATACCATTTCACCTGACTTTGAAGGCTATGAGTATGGTTATAGTCAGGCCTTGCATAAGGAACATCAAGTTCAAGGAGCCCTGCGTATCGCTAAGCAAGGCCTAGAGAAAAATCCCTTTGAAACTCGCCTCTTACTAGCTGCTTCACAATTCTCTTATGAACTGCATGATGCTAGTGGTGCAGAAAATTATCTCCTTACTGCAAAAGCAGATGCTGAGGATACGGAAGAAATCTTACTCCGTCTAGCTACTATTTATCTAGAACAAGAGCGTTATGAGGATATTTTAGACTTACAAAGTGAGGAGCCAGAAAATCTCTTGACCAAGTGGATGATTGCTCGTTCTTATCAAGAAATGGATGATTTGGATACTGCTTATGAGCATTACCAAGAGTTAGCAGGAGATTTGAAGGATAATCCAGAATTTCTGGAACACTATATCTACCTCTTGCGTGAATTGGGCTATTTTGAAGAAGCAAAAGTCAATGCGAAAGCTTACTTAAAACTGGTTCCAGATGATGTGCAAATGCAAGAACTGTATGAGAGATTACAGGAATAAAATGATTTAAAGCTATATCTTATCAATTTTGAAAGATATAGTTTTTATTTTTGTTAACCATGTAATTTTTTTATAAAAATAGTTGTAATTTAGTTTATGTGTGCTATAATAGGAACAATTATTTTAAGGAGGTGTTAGTATGTCTTATTTGTTTGAGATATTACCGAGTTTATTGAGCGGTGCAAGCATGACTTTACAGGTTTTTGCACTAGTCTTGATTTTTTCTATTCCCTTGGGCGTTTTGATTGCCTTTGCCTTGCAAGTCCA
>CAJZGT010000194.1 GCA_916048145.1 uncultured Streptococcus sp. | reverse complement strand
AAGCAAACAGCCTTGAAATCAATCTTGACTGCGATGATGAACCTGAATCAGCCCCTCAAAAGGGACTGTATATGAATGAACGTTACCAGTGTTTAAAAACTAAAGAATATCAGGCACTTTTATCTTCCAAGGGTAGATAAATTTTCGCTAAACGTAAGATTGATATGAAATCTGTCTTTGGGCAGATAAAGGTTTGTTTGGGTTATAAGAGATGTCATCTGAGAGGTAAGTGTCAAGTGAGAATTGACATGGGATTCGTACTCATGGCCAACAACCTGCTGAAATATAATAAGAGAAAGAGGCAAAATTAAAAAGCTAGAGTTCCGCAATTGGAAATCTCTAGCTTTTTGTTTTCTGAGAATCATCTTGACTCAGACTCTTTTGACTAATGTTACTAAAAAGATAAAGTAACTTTTAGCCTTATTTATTGTCGCTACTCAACATGTTTTTGATACCTTCTACAGCACCTTCTACAGCACCTTCTACAGCGTCTTTGGCATCTTCAGCAACTTCTTTTACTTTAGAAACAACTTTTTCAGCTGTTCCTTCTTTTTCCATTTTTTCATCACCGATGGCTTTCCCAACACCTTCTTTAATAGAACCTTTAGCTTGATTTAATTTTTCTTCTACTGACATGATAATTTCTCCTGTTATATTTATTTTATCTTAGTTTACACGAGTTTTTTCGTGAGATACTACACCAGTTGCTGCACCTTTAACAGCTTCTACACCTTCGCTAACTTTTTCTTGAACAGTTGAGAAACCAGATCCAAGACCAGATTTAGCTTTTTCGAATTGTTCTGAAGCGAATTCTCCTGTTGATTCAGCAACGTCAGATACGCGATCTTGAAGGCTTACTGAGTCTGCTTCATGTTGTTCTTTAGTTTTGATGTCGACAACGTTTACGTTGATTTCAACAACTTCCAAGTCAGTCATTTTAGCAACTTCTGAAGATACGATTTCTCTGATTTCTGAATATAAAGCTGGAACATTTTTTTGGTACTCAGCAATAATGTTTAAGTCAACTGCAACTTGTGTTTTACCAACTTCTACGTTAACACCACTTGTTACGTCATCGCTGTTAACGATTTTTTCTTTAAGATTTGAGAAGAAACCACCGTCGATTCCCAAAAGACCTGAAACGTTTTCTAGTGACAGACCAATGATTTTTTGGATAACTTTATCTTCGTAAGTAAGTTCCCCTTTGATTTCGTGAGCTACAGCAGTAGCATCTTTCTTTTCTACGTTAGTGTTTGTGTTTTTTTCGTTTGACATATGAAACTCCTTTAATTAAATTAGTAATTTTTATTTTTTTTATTTATCTATATAGTTTTTTTCGATATATAATCCAGCTGCAACTCCCAGTGCTCCTAAAATCAATACAAATATTGTTTTGAAGAAGCCAAAGGAGACAATCAAACAAGCGAGAAATACGCCTATAAGACCTGCGATTATTGGATATCGATATTGTTTAAGCCATTCCATTTTTTACTTCCTTACTTCACACGACTAACAGTCTTTTTGTTTTGAGGTTTTGGTTTAGGCTGGTAGTCTTTTACTAGAACTTCTAGTTTAACCTGACGCTCAATACCAAAAAACTGCTTCAATCCATTAGTTATTTCATTTTGAATTAGTTGGCATCTGTCAGCGATGTTGTCCGAAGGAAGAATTTTACCTTCTACATGAACGAAACATTTATTTTTTCGTAAATTTACATGAACAGTTGGGTTCTTGATCAATCCATGATCACTCACCAAACTTCTAACAAAACCTTCGATTGCTGAATTCTTTAATTTCAATGTATCGTTTTTAGTTTCAAGTTGAATTTCCAAATAACGTTTAGGATAAAACAACACAACTAACATCGATAACAAAACTAAAGTTGATAGAGCCACTATCCCCCAGAATATATATCTAGAGAGATAAAATTCAACGAAATGATTCTGTCTCCAGCTAAATAGCTGAATGCCTAGATCACTAACTTGATGATAATCTATCAAAACAGGAAGAAAAATTGTCAAGATTAAAATACAGAAAATAATGAAACATATTTTCTTTGCTTTTGACATATACAATCCTTTCGATTTAACATTTAAACTATTTTTACCCGTCTAATCTATTTAAAAATAGTTTATTACTACAAGTAATTATTTTTTACCTGTAAAGAATGATACTACAGTAACAACAATTGCTGCTCCTGCAATAGATGGGATCAAAGCCATTCCAGCGATGGATGGGTCTCAACTACCTAAAAGGGATTGTCCTACAGATGACCCGACTAAACCAGCGAATACATTTGCGACGATTCCCATAGAACTACCTTTTTTAGTGATTCTACCTGCTACAAGTCCAATAAGACCTCCAGCAATGATTGACCACAATATTGCTTACCCTCCTTTTTTATTTTAATATCAAAAAATAAATCAATTCCTTTGATTATTGCTATTATATAATTTTGATATAAAATAATCAATTATTTTGATTATTATGTAATTTTAATATAAAAAAATCAAATTCTTTGATTGTTGCTATTATATAATTTTTAAAATTAAAAATATAATCTTTCGACTTGAATTTGATTCT
>CAJZGT010000193.1 GCA_916048145.1 uncultured Streptococcus sp. | reverse complement strand
CGTATGCCTTACTTTAATATCCTTAACTATATCCAGTTGGAGTTGATTAAACGTCAACGCCGAGGAGAATTATCAAGCGATCAAGAAAAATTAATCCATACAACCATCAACGGAATTGCGACCGGATTGCGTAATTCAGGCTGATACCTATCAAACTTCCTCTTTTTCATAGGGGAAGTTTTTGAATATTTCAAAAAAATGCTAAAAGAGTCTTGACAAGTAGTTGAAAAATGATATAATTTAACCATTCAGAAAAGTAATCATATAAACTTTTTAGAGAGTCTGTGGTAGCTGAAAACAGATAAGTGGTGATGATGAAAATTGGGCTGGATGTTATTTAGAATTTGAAATCATAAAAATTCGGTGAGCACACCTTACAGTGCATCTCGTTATTGCGAGACAGAGCGATAGGGAAATTCCCTATAATTGAGGTGGTACCGCGCATCGACGTCCTCACACAAGTTTTTTGTGTGAGGACTTTTTTGATGGAGGTTAGTATGGAAAGAAAACGATGGCGTCGCTTGTTTAGATAAGTGAAGCATTTTAAAGGAAATAAAAAGGAGAAATAGAATGAAAAATAAACGTTTAATTGGAATTATCGCTGCATTAGCAGTCTTAGTAGCAGGAAGCTTGATTTACTCTTCAATGAATAAAACAGAAGCTAAGAATGAGAAGAAAGTTGCCAAAGTTGGTGTCCTTCAGTTTGTGAGCCATCCATCTCTTGACTTGATTTATAAAGGGATTCAAGATGGACTTGCAGAAGAAGGATATAAAGATGACCAAGTTAAAATCGATTTTATGAACTCAGAAGGTGACCAAAGTAAGGTTGCGACAATGAGTAAACAATTGGTTGCAAATGGGAATGACCTTGTGGTTGGTATTGCAACACCAGCTGCTCAAGGATTGGCTAGTGCCACAAAAGACCTACCGGTTATCATGGCCGCTATTACAGACCCAATTGGAGCTAACTTGGTCAAAGATTTGAAAAAACCAGGTGGCAACATTACAGGGGTATCTGACCACAACCCAGCTCAGCAACAAGTAGAACTTATCAAGGCTCTTACACCAAATGTGAAAACAATCGGAGCCCTTTACTCAAGCAGCGAAGACAATTCAAAAACACAGGTCGAAGAATTTAAGGCTTATGCTGAAAAAGCAGGTTTGACAGTCGAAACATTTGCTGTTCCTTCAACAAATGAAATTGTTTCAACAGTTAACGTTATGACTAGCAAGGTCGATGCTATCTGGGTTCCAATTGATAACACCATTGCATCAGCCTTTTCAACAGTTGTATCAAGCAACCAATCAGCTAAAAAACCAATTTATCCAAGCGCGACTGCCATGGTAGAAGCAGGTGGCTTGGCATCAGTTGTAGTTGACCAACACGACCTTGGTGTGGCAACAGGTAAAATGATTGCGCAAGTCTTGAAAGGTGCAAAACCAGCTGAAACTCTAGTTAATGTCTTTTCAACTGGTAAGTCAGTGATTAACAAAAAATTGGCACAAGAATTAGGTATTACAATTCCTGAATCTGTTCTAAAAGAAGCAGGGCAAGTGATTGAATAATCTACAATGGAGGAGTTGGGGACATCTCCTCCAATTTTTTACAGTAAAAATCATATAGAAAAGGTTAAGAAACAGATGATATTATCTATTATTTCTCAAGGATTTGTCTGGGCGATTTTAGGTCTGGGAATCTTTATGACATTTAGGATTTTGAACTTTCCAGATATGACGACAGAAGGTTCCTTCCCTCTTGGGGGAGCTGTTGCTGTCACTCTGATAACCAAAGGCGTGAATCCCTTTTTAGCGACACTTGTTGCTGTTGGAGCTGGTTGTTTGGCTGGAATGGCAGCGGGCCTTCTTTATACAAAAGGGAAGATTCCAACCTTGCTCTCAGGGATTTTGGTAATGACTTCTTGTCACTCTATTATGCTCTTGATTATGGGACGTGCAAATTTAGGATTGCTTGGAACTAAACAAATCCAGGATGTTTTGCCTTTTGACTCGGATTTGAATCAACTCTTGACAGGTCTCATCTTTGTCAGTCTTGTTATTGTTCTCATGCTCTTTTTCTTGGACACCAAACTCGGACAGGCCTATATTGCTACAGGTGACAATCCTGATATGGCTAGAAGTTTCGGGATTCATACTGGACGCATGGAGCTTATGGGCTTGGTCTTATCAAATGGTGTGATTGCCCTTGCAGGAGCTCTCATTGCCCAGCAAGAAGGTTATGCCGATGTATCGCGAGGAATAGGGGTTATCGTTGTAGGTCTTGCAAGTTTGATTATTGGGGAAGTTATTTTCAAGAGTTTGAGCTTGGCAGAGCGTCTGGTTGCCATCGTTGTGGGTTCTATCGCCTATCAATTCTTAGTGTGGGCAGTTATCGCTCTTGGATTTAATACAAGTTACCTTCGTTTATACAGTGCCTTGATTTTGGCAGTCTGCCTCATGATTCCAACATTTAAGCAAACAATCTTGAAAGGAGCCAAATTAAGCAAATGACAGCAATTGTAGAATTAAAAAATGCAACCAAAGTCGTTAAAAATGGCTTTGATGAAGAAAAGATTATTTTAAATGATGTTTCCTTAGAAAT
>CAJZGT010000192.1 GCA_916048145.1 uncultured Streptococcus sp. | reverse complement strand
TTATCTTTTACAGGAGTGTAGTTTAACAGTTGTACAGGCTTAGAAGCTTGAGTAGTTGCATTATTTTTAGCTACAAATCGAAAAACCTCTACTTCTGCAAGGCTGAGAGCTTGATTTTTTTGACGCAATTGAATGCGAACACGACGACCTAATTTACCATTCAACTGGAGATCTAAACTGCTTCCTTCTAAACGAGAAACATATTGTCTAGCAACTTCTGTCC
Source organism: uncultured Streptococcus sp. (assembly GCA_916048145.1). Lineage (GTDB taxonomy): Bacteria > Bacillota > Bacilli > Lactobacillales > Streptococcaceae > Streptococcus. The sequence continues at coordinate 2,378 of CAJZGT010000192.1, read as the reverse complement.
CTTTTTCATCATATAAAATCACATCAAAGTCTGAGAGACGTTTAGAAAGTTCTCCATCCCCACGATTATGAAGGCGAACAAGTCCTACCTGTTCTGTACGACCTAAATCAACTTCCCACCAAGGCTGGTTTTCAAATTTTGTATGGGTAATTGATTGCTGGCTATAACTACTATTGGTGTTGCCATCCAAGGCACGACTAGCATCTCCACCAAAATCAGTAGAACTTTGCTTAGCTTGCTTTTTCCATGCGATATTCTCAGCACGGAAAACCTGAACTTCTGCAAGACTGAGAGCGTTATATCCATCTAACTCAATGCGTACAAAACGAACTTTCTTATAATCAATTGAAATCTGAGCGGAACTATCTCGCAAGTATGCAATGCGCTTTCTTTCAATTTCTTTTCCAGAACTATCCAAAAGAATCACATTAAAATTAGTTAGTCTATCTTGAGCAGCATCTGTTCGATTGTAAATATTAATCTGGCGAATCGTTTCTTCCTTGTCTAAATCGACTTGCCACCAAGGTTTTGATTGAAAATCTGTATGAGTGACAGAATTATGTCCGTAATTTCCATCTAATTTCCCATCAACTGCTCTTCTAGCATCTCCTCCAAAAGCTGTTGAACTTTGAATTACTCGTTTTCCTAGAGCTATATTTTCAAGAGGTTCAACACTTGGTTGACTAGACGACAGAGGGACTTGTTGTTTCTTAAAGAAATAAACTTTGTCCAATTTTTGATCACGATATCCCTGTTTATCAAGCGTATCACGTTTTCCAATATTAAAATTCGGGATAGCATTCATTCTACTTTCAAAATAACCACGCGAACGGTGCTTGAAACTAGAGTTACCTGTGAAAGTTACAATATCATTATCATTACGAATCAAAGATGTCACAACATTATCATTATCGACTACATAATGTTTTATTTTTCCAGATAAAGCCAACTTACGACTTTCTAACCCTACATCCCAGAAACCATTTTTAGCATTCCAAATAGTTCGAGAAGTAATTACTTTAGGAGCACTAAATGTCGTAACTTTTTTCAAAACATTATTATAAAAAGTAGGATATTTCTGATAAGCTTCAACTGCTGCTATTTGAACTAAGTAGCCTCCTAGAGAATGACCTGTCATATACAGATTGGTAATGCTGGAATCCTGCGCCAGTTCTTTTACAACATTACGGATATCATCCGCTTGTGCAGGTTTATTTCCACCAAATAAAACCAAATCTGTACTTAAATCCTTGGCGTCATTAACTCGCGTTCCACGAATAGCCAACATTTGAACAGTATTGTCTTTTAAATAAGGAAGATCACTCTTAGTTTCAAATAAGAAAGCATCCAAGCCACTTGCTGTATGATAAGCCTTTTTCATCTTCCAAAATGGGGCTAACTCATTGTGCATCATTTTATATTCTTGACGATCAAGATAAAGACTTGGAAAAGGATTTTTATGATCTAGAATTTTGTCAATGTAATCATCATCACGATAAGCCAACTCCATAAAAAGGAGGGAATCACGATCTGTGACATACCATTGTTTCTTGTTATCATCTTCCCCGTCTTCTAGTCCATCTCCATCACTATCTGCTAGTAAAGGATGGCTATGGTATCCTAAGTAATCTTTCCCATCTTTATTGTAAATATACAATTCATCCTTATTTTTTATTCCATCATGATCATCATCTCCATCAGGATCTAAAAATTTTCCACCGTATAAAGAATTATCGACAAGATCCTTCTCTACATGGAGCTCTCCTTTAGAAATTTTGACAAGGTCTGCCTCTGTTACTGGACGAGAATTTTTCGGCTCATCCTTTAGAATTTCCTCTTTCTTCAATTCCTCATGAGGCACAGCAAATTCTTTTTGATATAATTCTTCTCCTGCTTTTTCTTTCTCATGTGTAACAACTTCTTTTGTTTCTAAAGTTGATTGAGCAGCTGTTGCTTTCTCCTCTGTAATAGATATTTCCTGTTTTTTATCAGTACCTTCTTTTACGGGAATATCCTTTGCTACTACTGATACAGAGCCTTCATTTTTCAGACCATGATTTCCTTCATTGGCAGAAACACCTGTTGGTACTATAAAAGCAAAACCAACTGCTACAGATACAACTCCGATACTTAATTTTTTTATGCCAAAACGCATAATTTGTTGACCGATTTTCATTTATACATATATCTTTCTTTTATTTTTTTCACCCTCTTTACCAACAACATTCTCCAATCAGCTAATCTCCTTTATCGTCACAGTTTCATTTTTATACTTGGTTAACAAGGATTTGATGAGGTTTGTAAAAGTATAGGAACCTCATTCAATTTTCATATCATAATTCTATATGGAAGTTAATTGTTTCATTCATCTTCCAACT
>CAJZGT010000191.1 GCA_916048145.1 uncultured Streptococcus sp. | reverse complement strand
GCCTCTTAAAAATTTCACACAATGAACGCTTGGAATTTTTAGGAGACGCTGTTCTACAGTTATTGATTTCAGAATATCTGTATAAAAAATATCCTAAAAAGCCTGAGGGTGACTTGTCTAAACTCCGTGCTATGATTGTCCGTGAGGAGAGTTTGGCTGGTTTTGCGCGTGATTGCCAGTTTGATCAATTTATCAAGTTGGGTAAAGGGGAAGAAAAATCTGGTGGTCGCAATCGTGACACCATTCTTGGGGATGCCTTTGAAGCCTTTCTTGGTGCCCTCCTTTTAGACAAGGATGTGGCCAAGGTTAAGGAATTTATTTATCAGGTTATGATTCCTAAGGTTGAAGCAGGCGAGTTTGAGATGATTACAGACTACAAAACCCATCTCCAAGAGTTACTTCAGGTTAATGGTGATGTGGCCATCCGTTATCAGGTAATTTCTGAAACGGGTCCTGCCCACGATAAGGTATTTGATGTAGAAGTTCTTGTCGAAGGTAAGAGCATTGGTCAAGGTCAAGGTCGTTCTAAGAAACTAGCAGAGCAGGAAGCTGCCAAAAATGCAGTTGAGAAAGGGCTGGATTCATGTATTTAAAGGAAATCGAAATTCAGGGATTCAAGTCTTTTGCTGACAAGACCAAGGTCGTCTTTGACCAAGGTGTGACGGCAGTCGTTGGCCCCAATGGATCTGGAAAGTCCAATATTACAGAAAGTCTGCGTTGGGCCTTGGGGGAGTCTAGTGTTAAGAGCCTCCGTGGGGGCAAGATGCCAGATGTCATCTTTGCTGGAACTGAAAGTCGCAAACCGCTCAATTATGCTTCTGTAGTTGTGACTTTGGATAATCATGACGGATTTATCAAGGATGCAGGCCAAGAAATCAGGGTAGAACGCCATATCTATCGTAGTGGAGATAGCGAATACAAGATTGACGGCAAGAAAGTCCGTCTGCGTGATATTCATGATCTTTTCATGGATACAGGTTTGGGACGAGATTCCTTCTCCATCATTTCCCAAGGGAAGGTTGAGGAGATTTTCAACTCCAAGCCTGAGGAACGTCGTGCCATTTTTGAAGAAGCTGCTGGAGTTTTGAAATACAAGACTCGCAGAAAAGAAACTGAGAGTAAACTGCAACAAACTCAGGATAATCTGGATCGTCTAGAAGACATTATCTACGAGTTGGATAATCAAATCAAGCCTCTTGAGAAGCAAGCTGAAAATGCTCGTAAGTTTCTAGACTTGGAAGGGCAACGTAAGGCTATTTATTTAGACGTTCTGGTTGCTCAAACCAAGGAAAATAAGGCTGAACTAGACTTGATAGAAGAAGAGTTGGCTCAGGTTCAGGAACTCTTGACTAGTTATTATCAAAAGCGTGAGAAATTAGAAGAAGAAAATCAGAATCTCAAGAAGCAACGCCAAGATTTACAGGCTGAAATGGCCAAAGACCAAGTCAGTTTGATGGATTTGACCAGTCTGATTAGTGATTTAGAGAGAAAATTAGCCCTATCGAAACTGGAATCTGAGCAAGTAGCTCTGAATCAACAGGAAGCACAAGCCCGTTTGGCGGCTTTAGAGGATAAGAGAGATTCACTCAGCAAAGAAAAATCTGATAAGGAAAGCTCTTTAGCACTTTTAGAGGAAAATCTAGTCCAAAATAATCAAAAACTCAATCGTTTAGAAGCTGAATTGCTAGCTTTTTCAGATGATCCTGATCAAATGATTGAGCTCTTACGCGAACGCTTTGTAGCTCTTTTACAAGAAGAAGCAGATGTCTCAAACCAGCTGACCCGTATCGAAAACGAGTTGGAAAATAGTCGTCAGCTTTCTCAAAAACAAGCAGATCAACTACAAAAACTCAAAGAACAACTGGCTATAGCTAAAGAGAAGGCTAGTCAGCAAAAGGCGGAGCTTGAAACTGCCAAGGAGCAAGTTCAGAAATTATTGGCGGATTACCAAGCTAGTACCAAGGAACAAGAGGAACAGAAAGCTTCCTATCAAATTCAACAAAGTCAACTCTTTGATCGTCTGGATAATCTCAAAAACAAGCAGGCGAGAGCTCAGAGTTTGGAAAATATCCTGAGAAATCATAGTAACTTTTATGTAGGTGTTAAGAGTGTTCTCCAAGAAAAAGACCGTCTTGGTGGGATTATTGGTGCAGTCAGTGAGCATCTGACCTTTGATGTGCATTATCAAACTGCCCTAGAGATTGCGCTTGGAGCCAGCAGTCAGCATATCATCGTAGAAGATGAAGAGGCAGCAACCAAGGCGATTGATTTCCTCAAACGAAACAGAGCAGGTCGTGCAACCTTCCTTCCGTTGACGACTATCAAGGCGCGTACGATTTCTAGTCAGAACCAAGATGCTATCGCTGCAAGTCCGGGATTTCTGGGTATGGCAGATGAGTTGGTGAAATTCGATACTAGACTGGAAGCTATTTTTAAGAATTTGTTAGCTACGACAGCAATTTTTGATACTGTAGAACACGCGCGTGTAGCAGCTCGCCAGGTTTGTTATCAGGTTCGTATGGTGACTTTGGACGGTACAGAGTTGCGCACAGGTGGTTCTTACGCAGGTGGAGCCAATCGCCAGAACAACAGTATTTTTATCAAGCCAGAACTGGAGC
>CAJZGT010000190.1 GCA_916048145.1 uncultured Streptococcus sp. | reverse complement strand
CAGGGCGAGAAACCATAGAGCCTAGGAAGGCTGCTAAAACAACGTACATAAAGAGACTAACCAAGACAAACAATAAGGTATTGAGCGAGAAGGCCTCTCCTAGATGATTTAAAATTCCAGATTGTGCCAAGATAGGGATGTCTTTAAAGAGCAGAATAGCAGCCAGCCCACCCACGACGTAAATGCCAATATGAGTCAAAATCACAAGAAGCAGAGCCAGCATGCGAGCGTAGAAATAATGACTAGCTCGGATACTAGAGAAGACCACCTCCATGATTTTGGTTCCTTTCTCGCTAGCCACTTCCTGAGCAGTGACACTAGCATAGGTAATCAAAATCATATAAAGGAAGAAACCAAGCCCTGCGGCCGCAAAGGTTTGAATCATTTTTTTATTTTCCTTGGATTCATCAATTTTCTCCGTAAAGTTAACTGTTTGCTCCAAGCGTTTTTCCTGCTCTTGTGACAAATTAGCTGCCGAACGATTGAGTTGACCTTGAAGATCATTTAACTTACTCGTTACTCCTAGCTTAATAGCAATCTCAAGGGAAGTTTCACCGTGATAAACTGCCTTCAAGACACTATCCTCTTGGTCAATGGTCAGATAGCCTTTTAATTTTTCATCCTTGATAGCAGCTTGAGCACTTGCTTCATCCTGATAATCAAAATTGAGACCATTGGTAGATTTAAGACTGTCTGTCACAGCTGGAACAGTGCTGACTACTGCTATCTTGCCACTCTGAGCCATAGAAGAGCCTTGGAGATAGCCAATTCCTACAGATAAGGCTAAAAAGAGGAACGGCGAAATCACCATAAAGAAGAAACTCCACGACTTGACATGTCGAAGATAGGTTTCCTTCATTACAACCCACATATTTCTCATACTTCCACCCCTGATTCTAGTTTAAAGATTTCATCGATTGTTGGCGCTTGCTGGTCAAAGGTTGCGATATATTGCCCTTGAGTCAAGATTGGGAAGAGTTCTCTTCCAGCACTCTCATCATCTAAGATTAATTTCCAACTGCCTTGTTTGGTCAAGCTCACCTGCTTGACATGAGGAAGATTTTCCAATTCTTCCTTGCTTCGTTCACTTGAAACAAAGAGACGCGTTTTCCCGTATTGATTGCGGACATCCTGAACTGGTCCATGCAAGACCACACGGCCATCTCGAATCATGAGAATATCGTCACAAAGTTCCTCGACATTAGTCATGACATGGTCAGAGAAGATAATGGTTGCTCCGCGCTCTTTTTCTTGAAAAATGACTTGCTTGAGCAATTCTGTATTGACTGGGTCCAAACCACTAAAAGGCTCATCCAAGATAATCAAGTCTGGCTCATGAATCAGAGTAATAATGAGCTGAATCTTCTGCTGATTTCCTTTTGACAGACTCTTGATTTTATCAGTCAGCTTCCCTTTCACTTCCAACTTCTTCATCCATTGAGGGAGTTTTTCCTTGATTTCCTTAGCATCCATACCTTTTAGAGTCGCCAAGTAACGAACTTGTTCAAGGACTGTCAGTTTAGGCATGAGACTGCGTTCTTCAGGCAGATAGCCAATCCGAGTGTAGGTCTCCTGACGAATATCCTGACCATCCAGACTAATTTCTCCTTGATATTCTAAAAACTTCAAAATACTGTGGAAAATCGTTGTCTTCCCAGCACCATTTTTCCCGACTAATCCCAAAATACGACCTGGTCGCGCTTGAAAGTCAATACCAAACAAAACTTGCTTAGGTCCAAAACTTTTCTCTAGACTTCTTACTTCTAGCATCTTTCACCTCCGAAATGTCTTGCACTCATTATACCCCTTTTTGATAGCCTTTACAATGATTTCTGTCCATTTTTATCATCCTCATTTTAGTAAAAAATCTTAGGGTGCTTTGAGTTATGAGTACATTATACAGTGGTGAACTCCAAGTTATCTTCTCTGTTCCTCAACTGTCCATTTTTGATCCTGAATTGTTATTTGAAAAGCAAAAATCCACCCCAAAGGATGGATTGATACTTTAACGCACTTCTGCATTGACTTTTTCTTCGAGAGACGCTTGGATTTTTTCCATATAGCGTGCGACTTCTTCGTCCGTTAAGCTGTCTTCTGGATTTTGGAAGGTCAAGCTATAAGCCATTGACTTCATACCAAGTCCCAATTTTTCGCCTGAGAAGACGTCAAAGAGTTTGATATCTGTCAAACGTTTCACGCCTGCAGCTTGGATAGCATCTACAACTTCTTGATGAGTCACTTCTGCCTTGAGGAGTAGGGCAACGTCACGGCTGACTGCTGGGAATTTCGTGATTTCCACAAATGGAGCAGCTGGTTGAAGCGCTGCTTCGATGACTGAAAGGTTGAGCTCAGCTACATACGTTTCTGGAATATCATAGGTCTTAGCAGTGACTGGATGCACTTGACCAAGGAAACCAAGAACTTGGTCACCTAGCGAAATGACTGCTGTACGACCTGGGTGGAGACTAGCAATTTCAGATGTTGCTGTATAAGTTACTTGGAGTCCCAAACGAGCAAAGAGGGCTTCAAGGATTCCTTTAGCGTAGAAGAAATCAACTGGAACGGCTGCTGTTTGGAAATCTTTTTCAGCAACCAAGCCTGTCAAGGCAAAGGCAAAGC
>CAJZGT010000189.1 GCA_916048145.1 uncultured Streptococcus sp. | reverse complement strand
ATAGGCTCCATAATATCCATAGGGGATTTACCCACTACAAATATTATAGAGCCAAGAAACATTGTGTGGTTTTGTTTTATAGTCAATTGAAACAAGAAGAGGACATAAGAACCTCGTAAAAAGTATTGCACCTTAGTAATACAAAAGATTGAAGTTAGAATAATACAGTGTGCCTTCTAAAATATTATTAGAAATTGATTTGTTCATATTTTATTTCATTTTATTATAAAAAATTCTTGTTTATGATTTTTCATCTGCAAGCGATTTGCAGTAGATAAAAAGACTGAGAGCTTACTTCTCAGTCTTGGATATGTTGAAAGAGGTGGTCGAGTTGGTTTAGGTAGTCGGTGCGTGAATTGATAATTCTCAGGATATGGACTTCTTTTTCATGAATGAGGTAAAAGAGTAGGTATTGTTTAGAGACAATCATTCTGAGCGTGTTTCCTGGATAGAGGGAGTATCCGATTTTATGATCAAAGTTAATACCCCCCTCTGGTGAGAACATGAGTAGGTTGCTGGTTTGTTGGAGGCGAGTGATGACTTTCTTGGCTATGTTTTCACTGAACTCTGTGGAGTAATAGATGAAAATACCGTCTAAGTCTTGTCTAGCTTGTTCTGTAAAGCGTACTTTATAGTCCATACTTTGAAAAGACCTCGTCTGCGTCGTAGAGACGTCCTTCGATGATGTCTTGGTAGCCTTTATCTAGTTCTGCTTTGAGTTCGCCTAGGAAGACTTCTGCTTTGAGTTGGTCGGCTGTCTTAATTGGGAGACCTTTTTCAAGGACGATTTGTTCTACAAAAAGGTTGAGAGCATCTGAAAGGCTGATGTTTTTGCTTTCTAGAATATTTTTTGCTTCTTCGAATAGTTGGTTATTGACTCGGAAGTTATAAACTCGGTCTCGTGTAAGTGTTGACATAGTATTTCTCCTTGTAATGCTGTTGTATTACACATATCTTACAAAAAAACATAGAAAAAGTCAAGTATGGGGAAAATAAGCATTGGCAGTTTTTCATTACGTTGCAGTTTTGTAGAAAGATAAATGAGTGAATAGCAAAAGATTGGAATTTTAATCGAATTTAAAAGTTTCTTAATCTGGAAACAAGAGCAGACAAAATAAAGAAGTCATGATATAATATAAATTAGATTTCTATGTCATAAAACAAGAACTGTTTGAACATCATTCATTTTATGTTCAAACAATAGTAAAATAAAATAGGGACTCTAAACCCTTGCTACGAAAGGAAAAAAACTCAATGGCTACTATTCAATGGTTTCCTGGTCACATGTCTAAAGCACGTCGACAGGTTCAGGAAAATTTAAAATTTGTTGATTTTGTGACGATTTTGGTGGATGCACGCTTGCCTCTATCTAGTCAAAATCCTATGTTAACCAAGATTGTTGGTGACAAACCAAAACTCTTGATTTTAAACAAGGCGGACTTGGCCGATCCAGCAATGACAAAGGAATGGCGTCAGTATTTTGAATCACAAGGAATTCAGACTCTTGCTATCAACTCCAAAGAGCAAGTGACTGTAAAAGTTGTAACAGATGCGGCAAAAAAACTCATGGCGGATAAGATTACACGCCAGAAGGAACGCGGTATCAAGATTGAAACCTTGCGTACCATGATTATTGGGATTCCCAATGCTGGTAAATCAACTCTCATGAACCGTTTGGCTGGTAAGAAAATTGCTGTTGTCGGTAACAAGCCAGGTGTGACCAAAGGGCAACAATGGCTTAAAACCAATAAAGACCTGGAAATCTTGGATACACCAGGGATTCTCTGGCCTAAGTTTGAGGATGAAACTGTTGCGCTTAAGTTGGCATTAACAGGAGCTATCAAAGACCAGTTGCTTCCTATGGATGAGGTAACTATTTTTGGCCTCAATTATTTCAAAGAACATTATCCAGAAAAGTTGGCTGAACGCTTCAAACAAATGAAAATTGAAGAAGAAGCGCCTGTTATTATTATGGATATGACCCGCGCCCTCGGTTTCCGTGACGACTATGACCGCTTTTACAGTCTCTTCGTGAAGGAAGTCCGCGATGGCAAACTCGGTAACTATACCTTAGATACATTGGAAGACCTAGATGGCGACGATTAAAGAAATCAAAGAGCTCCTTGCAACGGTCACGGAGTTAGAAAGTCCTGTTTTTTTAAAACTCGAAAAGGATAATCGCTCTGGAGTTCAAAAGGAAATCAGCAAGCGTAAAAAAGCCATTCAGGCAGAATTGGATGAGGTTCTTCGTTTGGAAGCTATGCTTTCCTACGAAAAAGAACTTTATAAGCAAGGTTTGACCTTAATTGCTGGTGTTGATGAGGTCGGCCGTGGTCCTCTGGCTGGACCTGTAGTCGCTGCAGCCGTTATTTTACCTAAAAATTGTAAAATTAGAGGTCTCAACGACAGCAAGAAAATTCCTAAAAAGAAACATCTGGAGATTTTCCAAGCCGTTCAGGACCAAGCTTTGTCAATCGGCATTGGTATCATGGATAATCAAATCATCGACCAAGTCAATATCTATGAAGCAACCAAACTGGCCATGAAGGAAGCAATCTCCCAGCTCAGTCCTCAACCTGAACATCTCTTGATAGATGCCATGAAACTGGATTTACCAATTTCACAAACATCTATCATCAAAG
>CAJZGT010000188.1 GCA_916048145.1 uncultured Streptococcus sp. | reverse complement strand
CATCTTTTGATTTGACAAATTCACCTGTAAATCCAGCGACCATAGAGTCACCAGCCCCGACTGAATTTTTGACTGTTCCCTTGATAGGTTTAGCGAAGTAAGCTCCCTCAGATGTGACAAGAAGGGCACCGTCCCCAGCCATAGAAATGATGACGTTTTGTGCTCCTTTGGCCAGTAACTGACGAGCATAGTTCTCGATTTCATCTAAACTTTCGAGTTTCACTCCAAAGATAGCTCCAAGCTCGTGATTGTTTGGTTTGACCAAAAGTGGCTGATAGTCCAAACTATCAATCAAGGTCTGTCCTTCAAAGTCACAAACCACTTGCGCACCAGTCTGACGGGTCAAGGCAATTAAATCCTTGTAGATGACATTGCCTAGATTTTTAGCACTTGAACCAGCAAAGACAACTGTATCTTCTGCTGTCAGACTTGAAAGAATGGCTTTTAACTCTTCAAGTTGTTCGGGCTCAACAGTTGGACCCGTTCCGTTGATTTCTGTCTCTTGGTCTGCTTTAATCTTGACATTGATGCGAGTATCTTCTACAACTTGGACAAAACGTGTCTCGATTGCTTCCTCTGCCAAAGTATCTGTGATAAATTTACCAGTAAAACCTCCGATAAATCCAGTCGCTGTATTTGGAATATCCAAGCGTTTCAAGACTCGACTGACATTGATTCCTTTCCCACCAGCAAACTTATCATCACTGTCCATACGATTGACACTACCGACTTGGACTTGGTCCAAACGAACGATATAGTCAATGGATGGATTGAGTGTGACTGTATAAATCATACTTCTATTACCTCCGTTTTCTCCTTAATAGCCTGCAAGAGCTCATGCCCTTGACTTGTGATAACAATAGCTCGTTTGAGTGGTGCTACCTTGGCAAAGCAAGTTTGTCCAATTTTTGACGAATCTACCAAAACATAGGTCTGTTTGGCATTCTCTAAAATAGCACGCTTCACAGCTCCCTCCTCCATATCAGGAGTCGTATAATAGCCATCGTCCACACCATTCATCCCGATAAAAGCACGGTCAAAGTGCAATTGGTTAATCTGATTGAGAGCAACGCCCCCGATGCTAGCATCTGTCGCCATCTTGACACTTCCTCCAACCATGACAGTTGGAATCTGCTTTTCAACCAACTGTGCGGCATGGTGAATAGAGTTGGTCACAACTGTAACATTCTTATTAACCAATTCATGAATCAAAAAAGCAGTTGTTGTTCCAGCATCGATAAAGATAACATCTTGTTCCTTAATGAGAGAGGCTGCTTTCTGAGCCAGCAACTTCTTTTCTTGAAGGTTTTTGACAGATTTTTCTTGAATGGTTTCTTCTTCCTGCAAGGAGTGGGGCAATTCTGCTCCACCATGCACGCGACGAAGCTTGTTTTCTGCTTCCAACTCATCCAAGTCTCTTCGAACCGTTGATTCTGAGGTCTCTAGCAAACTAACTAATTTTTCTAGAGAAACTACATGATGTTGATTTAACTCCTCTAAAATCAGTTGTTTCCGCTCTGTTTTTAACACTGCATTACCTCCTGTTATCGTTTACACTATTCATTCTATCATACTTCATTTCAAATTCAAGTATTTTTATCATTTTCTTTCAAATTCTATCATTTTTCTTATTTCTAGAATTTTTATTGCAAGATAAGAACCTTTATGGTAGACTATTTGAGTAAGTATTGGAAGATTACTCAAGAGGCTTAAGAGGCCGTGTTGGAAACGCGGTAGGCGTGTAACAGCGTGCGTGGGTTCGAATCCCATGTCTTCCGTAGAAAAAAGAAAAACTGCACCTCAATGCAGTTTTTTATCGTTCTAAGAACAATATCTAGAAATGAAAGGCTGAGTTGCTCTAACTATCACACCATATTTGTCTGTATCCTTCCCTATCCTAATTCATAAAAAAACAAGTAGTTTATTAAGACTACTTGTTTTTCTTTTAAATCTTAGGATTAGATATTGCTTTTATCTTTTTTATCTGAAGATTTGTCTGTTGATTTATCAGTGGATTTATCTGAAGATTTATCAGAAGACTTGTCTGTTGATTTGCTCTTAGATTTTGTAGAGTTCTTACGATCAATCTTATCATAACCCTCAGTAGTATCCATTAACTCAGTTGATAATGTACGATAGTCTTCTTGGGAAATCAGCCAGTTTCCATCCTTGTCCTTAGTTAATTTGATTTCTGTATCAAAATCTCCAGTAGTAAGAGGTGTTAGAGCAGCTTCAGCATCTACATCACTATAGATAGCAAAATCTTTTCTGAAGAGGTGTTCATAAATCCAATATGTCACCAATGTTTGGTAACGCTTGATGTCAACATCTGAACCAGCTTGGTTGTACTTACCTAGGTTATCGATACCACCAATAAGAATTGTTAGAACTTCTCGAATTGATGAAGTCAACCCTTTAGAATGCAACTTCTTAGAGTTAAAAGTAACAGTCGCAGTATTGCCTGATTCATCAACCTTCACATCTTTAACAGTGTAAGAACCGATATCTTGGAATAACTTGCGTTTCATCTTCAAGAAACCTGAAATGGTTTCTTCTGGAGTTTCTACAGGAAAATCTTTGTGCCATTGTACTGAGTAGGTAGATGCAGGTGAAAGCCCTTCTTCTTTGATTTTTTCACTTGTTTGTACAG
>CAJZGT010000187.1 GCA_916048145.1 uncultured Streptococcus sp. | reverse complement strand
GCTGATACAAAGATAATCGGTGCGTAAGGCAGGTATTGGAACTGCTCACGGATATCTTCTTCCCAGTTTTTCATGGTGTGGTTGTCTTTTTCAAGCGTATCCCACTTGTTGACCACGATAATCATCCCTTTACCAGCTTCATGGGCAAATCCTGCGATACGCTTGTCGTATTCACGGATACCCTCTTCAGCATTGATGACCATCAAGACCACATCTGAACGGTCAATAGCTCGCATAGCACGCATAACAGAGTATTTCTCAGTATTTTCATAAACCTTACCAGACTTACGCATACCAGCCGTATCAATCATGGTAAACTCTTGACCATCTGTATCTGTAAAGTGGGTATCAATGGCGTCACGAGTTGTTCCAGCAACGGGACTGGCAATGACACGGTCTTCTCCCAAGATAGCATTGATCAAGCTTGATTTTCCAACGTTTGGACGACCAATCAGGCTAAACTTAATGACATCTGGATTTTCTTCTTCATATTCATTTGGAAGATTTTCTACGATGGCATCTAGCACATCCCCTGTACCGATACCATGGACAGATGAGATAGGCAGGGGTTCACCCAAACCGAGGGCATAGAAATCATAGATATCATTTCGCATCTCAGGGTTGTCCACCTTGTTGACTGCGAGGATAACTGGTTTGTGGGTCTTATAAAGTTTACGGGCTACGTATTCGTCCGCATCGGTAATTCCTTCCTTACCAGACACGACAAAGACGATAACATCTGCTTCTTCCATGGCAATTTCTGCCTGGTGCTTGATTTGTTCCATGAAAGGAGCATCGACATCATCGATTCCTCCTGTATCAATCATGCTAAAAGAACGATTGAGCCACTCACCCGTTGCATAGATACGGTCACGTGTCACTCCTTCGACATCTTCTACAATGGAGATTCGCTCACCAGCGATCCGATTAAATAGGGTTGATTTCCCAACATTGGGACGTCCTACAATGGCAATAGTTGGTAGGGCCATAATTTCTCACTTTCTACAATAACTTCTTCTGTTCAAGATTTTTTCTAGTTGAGCTTGGTTCAGCTTGACCAAACTGTTCTGCTAGGCGCTGACTCCAGCTTGTGGTCGCACGCGCCCCAGCATAGTCCGCCTGTACACGGTCATAAGCTTCGATTGCCTCAGTTGACTGTTCTTGGTATTCTTCCTCAAAGACAACATTCTCCAGTGGCAGTCTTGGCTTCACATCATGTTGTTGATTTGGCACACCTAGTGCCATCCCAAAGACAGGATAGGTGTAGTCAGGCAGGTTAAAGAGCTCTGCCACTTCTTCTGACTTATAACGCACCAAGCCAATGATGACACCTCCATAGCCCAAACTTTCAGCTGCCAGCAGGGCATTTTGACCAGCAAGAGCCGCATCGACCGAACTAATCAAGAGACCTTCCACACCTTGGGGTTGGAAGGTATCTGTATGGAGTCGTGCTCCCTTTTCTGCTCGGTTCAAATCTCCGACAAAGAGAAGGAAAACAGCTGACTGGCGAATGGCTTCTTGAGGCACCAATTCATACAAAGCATCTTTCTTTTCTTGACTTCGTACCACAATCACAGAGTAGGATTGGAAATTCTTCCAAGACGAGGCCATCTGGGCTGCTGTCAGGATTTCAGTTAAGTCTTCCTGAGGAAGGGCTTGCTCCTTAAATCTTCGCACTGAAGTGTGAGCCTTCATTAATTTAATTGTTTCTGTCATCGACGGTTCACTCCTTCTAAACGAGTCTCCTCAGCCAAATAACGGATGCGTTCCATGACCCGTCTGGCTTCCCAGGTTTCGTCATTTCCATGCTTCCCTTTAGCGAAATGCAGCTCCAAATCTTCAAAGTTGAAGTTAGATGTGAAAAAGGTCGGTAAATTTTCCTGCATCCGATATTGGAGAATGACTTGCAGGATTTCGTCACGCACCCAAGCTGTTGATTGCTCGGCACCAATATCATCTAAAATCAGAACTTCAGACAGTTTAATCTCATCCACCAAGGTCTTGACATTACCATCACCGATAGCATTTTTGACATCAATGACAAAGCTAGGATAGTGGAGGAGAGTGGATGAAACACCACGTTTTTCTGATAAATCATGGGCTAAGGCAGCCACCATGAAACTTTTACCCACACCAAAGTCTCCATATAAGTAAAGACCTTTTCGAATAGCTGGATATTGCTCCACGAAGGCTAATAGCTTTTCAAAAACTGGCAAGCGCCCCAAATCATCCAAGTCTACTTGAGCCAAACTAGCTTTCTTGAGACTGGCTGGCAGATTAATTAACTTGAGACGGTTCTTAATAGCCGCTTCTTTTTCCGCCGCGATTAGTTCAGGAGTTTCTTCATAAGAAACATCCGCATAGCCATGATTCATGACCAAAATAGGCTTGTAGCCTTTGGCAATATAATCCGTATCACCACGAAGAAACTTGTCACGCTCGGTGATGTACTGATTAAACTTGGAGATACTGCGATTTAATTCCTCTGGAGTCAGGGATTCTTGCTGGATAAAGGCCGCAACATCAGGGTCCTTCATGATTTTCTGGACCAAATCTTGATAGTGAAAACGGCTAGGTTGACGTTTGAGTACGTCTCCGACACTTTCCATCTAATCTCCTCCTTTTTCTAATCGAGCTAATAGTTCTTGTTTCTTACGTTCTAATTCCAGACGAGTTTC
>CAJZGT010000186.1 GCA_916048145.1 uncultured Streptococcus sp. | reverse complement strand
CCCTGCACCCTACCTTGGGCAATCATTCTAACCTTTTGCATACCAAACCCCTTTGATTGTGTTATAATATTTCTATGACTATTATAACCTCAAAAGCCAATTCTGTGGTAAAAAATGCCAAGAAATTACACCAAAAAAAATATCGCAAGTCTGCCTATTTGATTGAAGGCTGGCACTTGTTTGAAGAAGCTGTTCAAGCTGGAGTGACGATTGAGAAAATCTTTGCCCTAGAAAATTACCGAGATCAGTTAGCTGCTTTTCCGCAAACTGTCTGGGTGTCAGAGGATATTTTGCTAGATTTGGCGGATTCTCAGACTCCACAGGGAATTGTTGCGGTGGTTCAAAAAGAAGAAGTAGGACAAGCTGACTTTAGTCAGGGCAAGTTCTTGTTTTTGGAAGATGTGCAAGATCCTGGTAATGTGGGAACTATCATTCGGACTGCGGATGCAGCAGGTTTTACTGGAGTAATTGTTTCAGATAAATCGGCAGATATCTACAGTCTCAAGACCTTACGTTCGATGCAAGGCAGTCATTTTCATCTGCCTATTTACCGAATGTCTAGTCAAAGGCTTCTCGAGGGAGCTAAAGAGGCAGGTGTACCTGTGCTGGCAACAACCCTATCTAAAGATTCTGTTGATTACAGAGAACTGCCTTCTATAGAAAATTTTGTACTAGTCATGGGAAATGAGGGACAAGGAATTAGTCCCCTTATGGCTGAAAGTGCAGACCAGTTGGTCCACATTAGTATGAAGGGGCAGGCAGAGAGTTTGAATGTTGCCGTTGCAGCCGGTATTTTAATTTTCCATTTAAGCTAATTTTAACTTTCTTTGTTATAATCAAGGAAAGATGTTCATAGAAAAGGAGAAAAGATGAATCACACTATTATTCATGACCGCGCAGGTCTAAATCAATTTTACGCTAAAGTTTATGCCTTTGTTGGTCTGGGAATCGGACTATCTGCTTTGGTATCAGGCCTTATGTTGACGGTCTTTCAATCTCAGTTGGTTTACTTTTTGATGCAGGGACGTCTCTGGTTGACCATTGCAACCTTTGCAGAGCTAGCTCTGGTTTTTGTTGCCAGCAGTATGGCTTCAAAGAATAGTCCAGCTGCTCTTCCAGTATTTTTACTTTACTCAGTATTAAACGGCTTTACCCTCAGTTTTGTGGTGGCCTTCTATACTCCAGGTACAGTTTTATCTGCCTTTGTATCGAGCGCCCTTCTCTTCTTTGTCATGGCGGCAGTTGGTATCTTCACTAAGAAAGATTTGAGTGGCCTTGGTCGGGCTATGATGGCGGCTCTTATCGGTTTGCTGATTGCCATGGTAGTTAATATTTTCTTGGCTAGCGGTTTCTTTGATTATATGATTAGTGTAGCCATGGTCTTGGTCTTCTCAGGGCTGATTGCTTGGGACAACCAAAAAATTCGCCTTGCCTATGAACAATCACAAGGTCGTGTAGCGACAGGCTGGGTTGTGTCAATGGCTCTCAGTATCTATCTTGATTTTATCAATCTTTTCCTAAGTATTTTACGTATCTTCGGTCGTAATGACTAAAAGGTCTATGAAATCAGTGTTTTGAGTGACACTGATTTTTTTAAATTTGCTCTTTTCTTTTCTTGGAAATAGGTGTATAATGCTTTTAATTAAATTTTTGAGGAGTAGCTTATGAAGAAAAGTTTTATCCACCAACAAGAAGAAATTTCCTTTGTCAAAAACACTTTTACCCAGTATTTGAAAGATAAGTTAGAAGTTGTCGAAGTTCAAGGTCCTATCTTGAGTAAGGTCGGCGATGGGATGCAGGACAACTTATCAGGTGTGGAGAATGCCGTATCGGTCAAGGTTCTCCAAATCCCTGATGCTACTTATGAAGTGGTACATTCACTTGCTAAATGGAAACGCCATACTTTGGCTCGTTTTGGTTTCGGTGAGGGTGAAGGTCTTTTCGTCCACATGAAGGCCCTTCGTCCAGACGAAGATTCGTTGGATGCGACCCACTCTGTTTATGTTGACCAGTGGGACTGGGAAAAAGTCATCCCAAATGGACAACGCAACATTGCCTATCTAAAAGAAACAGTTGAAAAGATTTACAAGGCTATTCGTCTGACTGAGTTAGCTGTTGAAGCCCGCTATGACATCGAGTCAATCTTGCCAAAACAAATCACTTTTATCCACACAGAAGAGTTGGTAGAACGCTACCCAGACTTGACACCGAAAGAACGTGAAAATGCTATCTGTAAAGAATTTGGCGCTGTCTTCTTGATTGGTATCGGTGGCGAGTTGCCAGATGGTAAACCGCACGATGGACGTGCACCAGACTATGATGACTGGACAAGCGAATCTGAAAATGGCTACAAGGGTCTAAATGGTGATATTCTTGTCTGGAATGAGTCTCTAGGTGGAGCCTTTGAGTTGTCTTCTATGGGAATCCGTGTAGATGAAGAAACTCTTCGCCGTCAGGTTGCCATCACAGGTGATGAAGACCGCTTGGAATTGGAATGGCACAAGTCCTTGTTGAATGGCCTATTCCCATTGACAATCGGTGGAGGAATTGGACAATCTCGTATGGCTATGTTCCTACTTCGCAAGAAACACATCGGAGAAGTGCAAACAAGTGTTTGGCCTCAAGAAGTCCGCGATACTTACGAAAATATTTTGTAGAGAATCGAACCGCAAGGTTCGGTTTTCTTTCTCTTTT
>CAJZGT010000185.1 GCA_916048145.1 uncultured Streptococcus sp. | reverse complement strand
CGCTGAAGTTTGGGTTTGAGATTTGTATTCATAGTTTAAGTGTATCAAAAGAGGCAAATGAAAGCAACTTTAGGAATAAGTAGATGGGAGATTCAGTAGAAATAAAACTAATTCTCCAATTTATGGAATGAAATTGCTTTTATATCGAAATTGCTATATAATAATGATAAGGAGGAAATAAGTATGTTAAAAGAAGTATTAAGCGTCGCAAAAGTTGCGAAAAAATCAT
The DNA here is from genome assembly GCA_916048145.1 of uncultured Streptococcus sp. Lineage (GTDB taxonomy): Bacteria > Bacillota > Bacilli > Lactobacillales > Streptococcaceae > Streptococcus. The sequence goes on along the minus strand of CAJZGT010000185.1, from coordinate 2,474 downwards.
CACTCTTTTTGGGTGGTGTTGCATTTGGTACCCTTGGTTTGAAAATCTTGGCAAGTAAGGAAGCTAAAAAAGGTTATTCTAAAGCTTTGGTTAAGGCTTACAAGTTGAAAGACGGGCTAGATGCATCTGTTTCTGTTGTGAAGCAACATGGAGACGATGTCTTGCAAGATGCCAAATATTTGTACGAGCAAGAGAAAAAAGAAGAGCAATTAGATAGCCTTATAGGAGAATAATATGTCTTTTAAAGTGCTACATAGAGGATACCAACATATCCGACTATCATCTTCTTTTTCACTCACCTTGGATATTCAAGACTATCTTCGTTCCTTGGCGAGAGATGAAAAGGGGATTGAGTCTATCCAGTTTTACATGGATCAACAGCACTTTACTCTACGTATAAAAGAAGGCTTTTCTGTATTAGATAATGCAGAAGCCTTTTTAAAAAGAATTGATAAAGGGAAAGTTTCTGAGTTGATGACTCTTCCCATTCGTAGAGAAGAGAGTGCTTATTCTATTGTTTCAGGTGCAGCGGTTAAGCGTGTACTTTTTCGTAGTTTTGTGCCGTATCCTATTCGCTATATATGGACTTGTTATCAGGCTTTTGGCTATATTAGAGAAGCCTATCAAACACTAGCGCGTAAGGAACTAACGATGGAAGTCTTGGACTGTTCGGCGATTTTATTGTCCTTGTTTATGAACCAATCCAAGACGGCTAGCAATATCATGTTTATGCTTGATTTGGGGAATCATTTAGATCAGTGGTCCTTGAAAAAAACTGCAACAGATTTAGAACAAAGCCTTCTTGCAAAAGAGAGCGATGTATTCATAGTACAGGGCGATACGGTTGTTAGTATCAAGAGTTCCGATGTTCAAATAGGAGATGTCTTGGTCCTATCTCAAGGAAATGAAATTCTGTTTGATGGACAAGTAGTTTCAGGTTTAGGTATGGTCAACGAAAGTTCCTTGACGGGAGAGAGTTTTCCAGTTGAAAAAAGAGAGTCTGATTTGGTTTGTGCAAATACAGTATTAGAAACTGGAGAGTTACGCATTCGTGTAACCGATAATCAGATGAACAGCCGGATTTTACAACTGATTGAGTTGATGAAGAAATCTGAAGAAAACAAGAAAACGAAACAACGCTATTTCATCAAAATGGCGGATAAGGTCGTCAAATATAATTTCTTGGGGGCTGGTCTGACTTACCTATTAACAGGTTCTTTTTCTAAGGCTATTTCTTTCCTATTGGTCGATTTCTCCTGCGCTTTGAAAATCTCTACTCCTGTAGCTTATTTGACAGCTATTAAGGAGGGGTTGAACCGTGAAATGGTGATTAAGGATGGAGATGTTCTGGAGAAATATCTGGAAGTTGATACTTTCTTGTTTGATAAGACGGGAACAATCACAACTAGTTATCCTATAGTTGAAAAGGTGTTACCTTTTGGGGACTATAGTGAGGAAGATATTCTCAGAATCAGTGCCTGTCTTGAGGAACACATTTATCATCCTATTGCTAATGCCATCGTCAAGCAAGCTGAGATAGAGGGAATTGAACATGAGGAAATGCATGGGAAACTCCAATATATCGCAAGCAAGGGGATCAAATCTCATATAGATGGGCAACCAGTTCTTATTGGGAATTATGTTTTGATGCAGGATGAGCAAATTCATATCAGTTCAGAACAAAATGCTTTAATTGAAGAGTACAAGAGTCACTACAATCTCTTATTCTTGGCTTATCAGAATGAATTGATTGGAATGTTCTGCATTCATACTCCTTTGAGAAAAGAAGCTAAGGCAGCCTTGGAGAAACTTAAGGCACAAGGGAAAAAATTGATTCTGGCAACAGGGGACACCTTGGTTAGAACAGAGGAATTAGTCAAAGATTTGCCCTTTGATCAGGTCTATACAGACTTGAAACCTGATGGGAAATTTGAGTTAGTAGAGGAACTGCAGAAAGCAGGTCACACTATTTTGATGGTTGGGGATGGGTTGAATGACTCAGCTGCTCTAACCCTATCAGATATCGGTGTGGTGATGAATGAGAGTGCAGATATTTCTAAGCAGATGAGCGATATCTTATTGTTAGATAATCGTTTGGATTTCTTCCAAGAGTTGGATTCGCTATCATTATCTTTGCAAACACTCATCAAGAAGAATATTCAAGATACCGTTGTCGTAAATAGTAGTTTGATTGGCTTTGGCTTGTTTAATTGGCTCAGTCCTTCAAATCTCTCTATCTTACATAATCTAACAACCTTACGCATTGTACTGCGTAGCCTGTCTATTAAGGGATAGGTGGGGACTATTAACAGCAAAAAGGAGTTACCTTTCTCGAGGTTAACTCCTTTTTTTATAGGTAAATGTTGAACAGTTTAGTAAGTCAATACAAAGTATTTTTTCTTTCCACGACGGATAACAGTTAGTTCGTTCTCTAACTTATCTGCGTCACTCAAGACATAGTCAAGGTCTTGGAT
>CAJZGT010000184.1 GCA_916048145.1 uncultured Streptococcus sp. | reverse complement strand
CTACAGAATACCTAATTGACAGTCAAGGAAAGATTGGAAAGATTCAATTTGGTGTCATAAGTAATGAAGATGCAGAAGCAGCCTTTAAAGAAATGAACTAGAATCAAGATTCTAAAATAGTATTTATATAATCAATCCCCTAGATTTTAGATAGTGTTAATCTAAAATCTAGGGGATTTTTGATGTTGATAAATTGAGATTAAAAAGAAGGGAGTTCTGTATTATGCAGATTCCCTTTCTTTTTCTTTAGACATCATATTTATTTTTTAGATTTGATAAGTTTACTATATTATAGTTTGTCGTTGATAAATCGGATAAACTGATTCCACCAAACTTTCAAAAAGAAAGCTTTTTCAACTTTCTTTTCCGCTACCATTTCGAAACTAGGACGTTCTGTGGTAATGTAACCTTGACCAATCAAGTCCTTGTCTTCATAAGTCAAATGTCCAACCACTGTTCCGGCTTCAAGTGGTGCTGGGATTGCTTTAGAATCAGGTGTGAATTGAACAGATTGGGAAGATTGACTTCCAACACGTTCAATTAAAGAGATATCATCTTTGGCAACGGCAGTGACCGTATCTTCTTTTCCATCTTGTACAGGAGTTTTGCTATCTTGGTAAGCATCCCCTTTTTGAACGATTTTGCGAAGTGTGAATGTAGAAGAAATATAATCCATTAGTGAAGATGTAGCTGTAAAACGAGCGTAAGGATTATTGTCTTGATGGTCTGCATTCAAAACAACTGTGATAACCCTCATCCCTTTTTCGACAGTAGTACCCACAAAAGATTCACCGGCTTTGTCTGTTGTTCCTGTCTTGAGTCCGTCAAAACCACCGCGATGAGCAGGCATGCCTTCTAACATGTAGTTAGTCGAAGTGATTGTCATTCCAGCAAAAGTAGAAGATGGTTTTTTGGTGATTTCCAAGACTTGTGGATACTTTTTGATGAGATTGCGAGCAACGATAGCAACATCATAAGCACTGAGCTTGTTTTCATCATCTTTTTTAGAGCCTGGGTAAATGTTATCCCCTAGAGTCTCATTGTTAAGACCTGTCGTATTGACAACAGTGGCATCCTGAATTCCCCATTCCAGGAGTTTAGCGCGCATCATATCGACGAAATCTTTTTCTGAGCCAGCAATTTTCTCAGCTAGAGCAATGGCTGCACTGTTAGCACTAGATACTAGTGTTGCTTCTAGTAGTTGTTCGACGGTATAATTACGAGCTTCCATAGGAACATTACTTGCTTCGGAATTTGTCGTTAATCTGTAAGGATAATCAGAAATATCTACCGGAGTTGATAGTGTAATACTGCCGTTTTCCAAGGCTTCATAGACGAGATAAACAGTAATTAATTTTGTGATTGAAGCGATTTCGACTGGCTGAGTTGCATCTTTTTCATAAAGTATTTTCCCAGTATTTGCTTCAACAGCAATGGCATGTTTTGCAGCAATATTAAAATCTTGAGCAGCAACAGTAGAAGCTGATCCAATTACGGATAAGCTTAGTAGAGTTAAAATTATTTTTTTCATAGTAAGTTTATTCTAACATAAAGAAAAAAATATTCCCAGTTTCATGATAGAAGAAAGAAGCTTTTTTGAAAGTGTGGTAAAATAGATGAATGGAGGTACCCCATGTTTCGTAAGAATAAATTATTTTTTTGGACTAGTGAGATTTTATTATTAACCATCATCTTTTATTTATGGAGACAGATGGGTGGGATTATAACGCCTTTTGTAAGTGTCGCAAACACTATAATGATTCCCTTTCTTTTAGGTGGCTTTTTATATTATTTGACCAATCCTATTGTAAATTTTTTACAAAAGTATTTCAAAATTAATCGTATCATTGGTATTCTACTAACTTTGTGTGCCTTGGTTTGGGGGCTAGTTATTGGGGTAGTCTATCTTCTACCGATTTTGGTCAATCAGTTGACCAGCTTGATTGCGACTAGCCAGACTATCTACAGCCGTTTACAAGATTTGATTTTGGATTTATCTACTTATCCAGCCTTTCAAAATTTGGATATCCAAGCGACTATTCAACAGTTAAATCTTTCTTATGTAGATATTTTACAAAATATACTAAATAGTGTGACGAATAGTGTCGGAAGTATCCTATCAGCTCTCTTTAGTACTGTTTTAATTATTATCATGACACCTGTATTTTTGGTTTATTTTTTGTTAGATGGTCACAAATTTTTACCGATGCTTGAACGTACTGTTTTAAAGAGAGATAAGCTACATATTGCAGGCCTATTAAAGAATTTGAATGCGACAATTGCTCGCTATATTAGTGGAGTCGCAATTGATGCGATTATTATTGGTTGTTTGGCCTTTATCGGATATAGCGTGATTGGTTTAAAATACGCTTTGGTCTTCGCCATCTTTTCAGGGTTAGCCAATCTCATTCCTTATGTGGGACCAAGTATTGGCTTGATTCCAATGATTATCGCTAATGTCTTTACTGATCCTCATAGAATGCTGATTGCAGTTGTTTACATGCTAATCATTCAACAAGTGGATGGAAATATCCTCTACCCTCGAATCGTTGGTGGGGTAATGAAGGTTCATCCAATTACGATTTTAGTATTACTTTTGTTATCAAGCAATATCTATGGTGTCATTGGTATGATTGTCGCTGTACCAACTTATTCTATCTTAAAAGAAATTTCTAAGTTCTTATCACGTTTGTATGAAAATCATA
>CAJZGT010000183.1 GCA_916048145.1 uncultured Streptococcus sp. | reverse complement strand
ATGGATCCTAAAAAAATTGATCGTATTAACGAGCTTGCCAAAAAGAAAAAAACAGAAGGCTTGACCCCAGAAGAAAAAGTAGAACAAGTCAAACTACGTGAGGAGTACATCGAAGGTTATCGTCGCACTGTTCGTCACCACATCGAGGGAATAAAAATTGTGGATGAAGAAGGAAATGATGTTACACCAGAAAAACTACGCCAAGTACAACGTGAAAAAGGTTTACATGGCCGTAGTCTCGATGATCCAAATTCATAATAAGTATTCTTTCTTTTAACAAAGAAAGGTGAGATAATAATCAAAAGACTAGCAGACACAAACTGCTAGTCTTTTGTCACTAAAAAAGGAACCAAGATGGTTCCTAAAACTATTATTAGTTACTTGCGCCAGATGTAGCGTCTGCGGCATCACCGTGGCTTCCAGCATCACCTGCATCAGAAGCTCCAGATGTAGCATCTGCATTGCCGTGACCATGTCCGCCAGCAGATGCTGCAGCATTTCCACCAACTAGACGTTGACCAGTTGTTTCTAAGTACCAATCAAGCCATGGTTGGAAATTAAAGATAATTTCATTAATTCCAGCATACGAGCCATCTGGATAGTACATTGCCTTGTAGTTATGTGTATTAATAACACCTTCTGGTTGTCCCGGAACAATTGTACGAACATACTCTTGATCACCATTACGTAATACGCCTACAACCCACTCAACGTTTTTCATTCTTGCAGGTGGTAGAGAAGCATGTACTGTTCCTAGTCGGCTACCTGCTTGAACTCGCACACGTTTACCATACATTGTGTTTGGATCTTGGTGGGCGTTATTGTAGTACAAGAATTGGTTATTATCATCTGCATATGTCAACTCAAATGGCATTGCTTTCAAGAACATATCAATTTGGTTAACTGTCAAGATACCGTGGTCTAATTTAACGTAAGTATCTCCAGAAACAGCTCCAACAAGCTCAGCAGCTTTTTCTACCCATTCAGGATCATCAGGGTCAACACCTTGAATGGTAGTTGCGATTGGATTTGTACAATATAAATCTTCTGGTGCAATTGGTTTTGGTTTTTTCAATTTTGAAACGACTCCCACATATTTTACAAAGTTGTCTAAGCATGTTTCAAGGAAATTAACAGTTCCTTCATTCGTGATATTTCCATTAACATCAAAAGCTTCTTTAGCTTTACCAAGAAGGAATTCATTTCCTGGAAGAGTGTAGGCATTGACACCTGGAGCGTCAAGAATCTTACGAAGGTGAACTTGGGCACGAGAAGTACCTTGGTCGTAGTAAGAAGCTCCCACAATCATGACTGGCTTGTTTTCAAATGGATGAACTTCGTATGAAAGCCATTCAAGAACAGATTTTAGGGAAGCTGAGATTGTGTGGTTGTGTTCAGGAGTAGCGATAATGACACCATCAGCACGAGTAATTTTGTTATATAAATAACGTAATTGGAAACTTTCGTCCCATTTTTCGTCTTGGTTAAACATTGGAACTTCGTCAATTTCAAGAACTTCTAATTCAAATTTAAGTTTAAAGTGACGGCGGATGAATTCCAAGAGTTTACGGTTATATGATTGATCGTAGTTTGATCCTACAAGTCCAACAAATTTCATTCTTTTTGGTCTCCTATCTTACAAATTTTCCCAGTCAAAGTCTTCAGCATCTTTGCGAAGTAGTTCTTGTGCGTTACGCAATTTTTCAGTAATTTTTACAAAGATACGGAAGTCGTCAAAAGTAGCATCCAGTTTTTTGATAACATCAAGATCTACTAGGTCTCCACTTGGGGTGAAGGCTTGAAGAGAATGTGAAAGCAAGAATTCATCTGGAAGGACACTTGCCTTAATTTCTGGGGCATTCAAGATTTGGCGAAGTTGTAATTGGGCACGTGATGAACCAAGCGTACCATATGAAGCACCTGTAATCATGATTGGTTTGTTCAAAAGTGGATAGATACCATAAGACAACCAAGCAAGAGCGCTCATCAAAACAGCTGGGATAGAGTGGTCATACTCAGGAGTACCGATAATAACACCATCTGCCTCTTCAATTTTAGCAGCAATTTCTAAAATTTCAACAGGTACTTGCTTGTCGGCTGGTTTATTGAAGACAGGAATGTCTTTAATTTCAACAAGTTCAATTTCAGCTTTTTCAGCAAAGTGTTTTTGCATGTATTGAAGCAATTGACGGTTTGTAGAACGTTTTGAATTTGTTCCAACAATAGCAATAAGTTTTAACATGAGATTTCCTTTCTCTTTTTACATAATACGATTTTAAAACTCCATTGAAACATCTATTTCTATAGAGTAGGAATTCCTGAAGAACAGCTTAGGTGACCTTCTTTATCGATGAGGATAGCTTCGATGCCCTCCAAACTTTCGACTTGCCAGAGGATAGAAGCAGGTCTTTCTCCAAATAGACGAGTTGTCCAGATTTCACCATCAACTGATTTATCAGAGATGATTGTCAGACTCGCTAGTTCCGTTTCAACAGGATATCCTGTTTGGCTGTCAAAAATATGATGGTAATCTTTTCCATCGACAGTCAGGTGACGTTCATAAATGCCTGAAGTCACGACAGATTTATTGACAACAGGGATGGTCATTAAGTGATTTCCCCTCGGATTGGCTGGGTCTTGAATCCCAATTTGCCAAGGCTGATCCCCTCTTGCCTGATTTTTTCCAATAGTCAGGATATTCCCTCCCAGATT
>CAJZGT010000182.1 GCA_916048145.1 uncultured Streptococcus sp. | reverse complement strand
AACCTATAGCGATTTTGCTTGGAGGGCAAAGTGGTGCTGGTAAGACTACAGTCCACCTGATTAAAATTATAGGAAAATGCATATTTAAATATAATATTATAAACATATTAAAATATTATATAACAAAAACAAATCTATTCATAGAAAAAGTATACTAATTTCTTTTTAATCGTTTTATCCACATAAAAAACCTATAAGCTCTATAGAGATATAATCCACTAGAGAGTTTATAGGATCTAGAATAGTTACTATTTATTTTATTCTTCTGTTATGTCAATAACAATCTCTTCTGATTCATCAAAAATTTCGGCCTTTTCTTGCCATTGCTCTTTTAGATTATTGAATCGATCTTTTGATGCTTCTGTCGCTTGACGAGCACATGATTTGACTTGAGCAAGGACGCTGTCCACAGTGATTTCACCTGACTCAACCTGTCCTTTGGTTTTAAGAACAAAATCTGTAGCCTGCTCCTTAACTTCTGTCAGTTTTTCACAGACCTGCTCCTTGGCATACTCAGGATCTTCTCTCAAATCATCTAGAAAATCTTGAGCCTGACTGCAAACTTGTTTGCCCTTGTCGCTTGTTAAAAACAAGGCAAGAGCTGCACCTGAAACGGTTCCTAAAAGGATTGAGGATAGTTTACCCATAAGGATTCTCCTTTTTTATTTTTTGAAAAATTTACTTGCAAGACGAAGAGCTGACAAACTTGCACCAGTCTTGAGTGTTTTTGAACCAGCTGATGAAGCTTTCTTGCTCAAGACACGCGCATGATCATTGAGGTCTGAAACAGATAGAGATAAATCTGCAACAGCACTAAAGAGTGGATCAATCGTTGCCACCTTGACATTGATATCATCTGCCAATACATTGACCTTAGCCAGCAATTCATTGGTATGATGCAAGGTCACATCTACATCTGAAGTTAAAGTTTTAATCGTCTTCTCTGTTTCATCAATCACACGTCCAAGCTTTTGTACAGTAATGATTAGATACACTAAAAATACAATCAAAGCAAGGGCTACAAGAATATATGCAACTTCTAACATTTACTTTTCCTCCTCTGTAACATAGTAAGGGGCCTTCTTTCGATTTTGATATAGAATGATAAAAATTCCAAGACCGATAAGGACAACTGATAGCCATTGAGACACTCGAAGACCAAAGAACATAAGACTATCTGTCCGCATACCTTCGATGACCATACGACCGAAACCATACCAAATCAAGTAGAAAGCAGTGATATGACCTCGTCTAAGACTCTTCCATTTTCGTCTGAATATCAGAATCAAGGCAAAGCCAAGCAGATTCCAAAGAGACTCATAAAGGAAGGTCGGTTGACGGTAGCTCCCCTCAATATACATCTGGTCACGGATAAAGCCAGGTAGATAATCCAGATTATCCACTGCTGCACCATAAGCTTCTTGGTTAAAGAAATTGCCCCAGCGACCCAAACTTTGGGCTATCATGACGCTAGGCGCTGCAATATCTAGAAAATCCCAAGTATTAATGAGTTTACGATCAGCAAAGATATAAAGTACAAGAGCCCCAGTTATCAAACCACCGTAAATGGCCAAACCACCATTCCAAATGGCAAAAATTTCTCCCAAGTTCTGACTATAGTAATCAAAACGGAAAATGACATAGTAGAGACGAGCTCCTAAAATAGCCAGGGGAAAGGCTACTAAGATAAAATCTAAAATATCGTCTGGTATGATCTTCTTTCGAGGCGCTTCTTTCATGGTCAAATAAACTGCAAGAATCAAGCCTGTCACAATACACAAGGCATACCAACGAATAGCTAGAGGACCTAGATGAATAGCAATTGGATCAAGCATTAGGCACCTCGTTTTGAGCAATAAGATTTGTCAAGCGTTCTTCGAACAAACGCGTCGCATCAAAGCCCATTTCCTTAGCACGATAATTCATGGCAGCAGCCTCAATCACGACAGAGATATTTCGACCTGTTTTCACTGGAATGCGGATACGAGGAATGGCTACGCCAGAAATTTCTAATTCCTCTGCATTGTTTCCAAGACGATCAAAGGTTTTATGCGTATCATAATTCTCCAAGTAAACAGCCAGCTGGACTTGTGAAGAATCCTTGACCGCACTCGCACCGTAGAGGCTCATAACATCGATAATCCCAACCCCACGAATTTCAATCAAGTGTTTCAAGATTTCAGCTGGTTCACCCCAAAGAGTTAATTCATCCTTAGAATAAATATCTACCCGATCATCGGCTACCAAGCGGTGACCACGTTTGACAAGCTCCAGACCTGTCTCACTCTTACCGATTCCACTATCACCTTGAATCAAGACACCCATCCCATAAATATCCATCAAAACCCCATGAACACTGGTACGTTCTGCCAAACGAGAATCCAGGTAATTAGATAACTCTCCAGACAAACGACTAGTAGCTGTACGACTAGTTAAGATGGCAATCTTACATTCTCTGGCTGCCTTTAACATTTCTTCTGGAACCACCAAACCACGAGCAACAATGACTGCTGGTGTCTCAGGTAGAAACATTTTTTTCAAAACTTGGTAACGGTTGTGAGAGGACATTGAAACGAGATAGGACCACTCCTTCATTCCCAAGAGCTGGATTCGCTCTGGCGTGTAGTAGTCAAAATAGCCCGTCATTTCAAGACCAGGTCGCGTAATATCCGCGGTATTGATTTCCTTTTCAAGTAATTCTGGTTCGCCATAGACAATGTCTAGTCTAA
>CAJZGT010000181.1 GCA_916048145.1 uncultured Streptococcus sp. | reverse complement strand
ATAGAACAGTGCCACTTTGTGTGCGATAAACTATGAGCCTTTTGTGCCATATTTTTCTCCTTTCGCTTTACAATTGGCTTGAACACCTTTATTGTATCGCGTTCGGAGTTTTTTGGTATAATCTTCGACGCGCACTCGCATAGCGGGTGGTTTTTTTGTCTCGCACCTAGCGGAGTGAGACGGACTGAAAGTCACATAATTATAAGACTGATAGTATTAATTTCACTATCAGCCTTACAGGTTATTTAACGTTTCAGAAAAACTATAATGTCAAGATTAACTAAACAGTATCTAATTCCTTCAAATAGTTTTCTACCTTCATCAACATTAAAGGATTGTTATAAATCTTACATAACTCTCTTGCTTCTATATAATAATTTTTGACTTGTTCTTTGTCTAGAAATTTGGCTCCAGCATTTCCTACAAGAATAAGTAGGGGAGCCAGTTGGTAGCTTGTCTGTCTTTGTTTACAGAGTTCAATCGTCTCAAGAGCTTCTTGGATGGCTTCATTATATTTTTCCTTTGATACTAGGTAGTGAGCGTAGTTGTAACGAACTCTGATGTAGCCAAATAAAAACTCTTGATACTCAAAATTTTTTGTTTTATATAACTCCATCAAATGAGAGTAGTTTGCCTCATATTCTTGTTCACGACCCACTAAGGAATAGAAATTAGATAGAGTATTCAACGCCTTTAAATAAATCAGAGTATTTGAGGAGACTTTTAATAATATATTTTCCAATGAAGAAATTGCATCACACTTACTGTCATATTGATAGAAGTCAATTATAGCTTTAATCCATTCAAGGTAAGTTCGGTCTTCTAGTGTTAGAAAAGTGCTTCGTTCAGCCTCTATTTTATAAAGATATTCTAAATCGTCATAATTCCTATCATCTAATAAGCGAGCAGATAATTGCTTGAAGTTAGAGAGGTTAGACTTAACTTCGATTTGTTCATTGAAAAAGTAATCCAAAGGGACTTCAAGTCGTTGAGAGAGTTTGAATAACAAGTCTGCGGAGGGAATAAAATGACCTCTTTCAATTTTACTAATCTGACTTTGTTCACAAATTCCTTCTGCAAGAGTTTGTTGGGAGAGACCTAACTCTTTTCTCTTTACTCTGAATTTCTCAGCGAGTATATTCATAAAAAATATTATTCCTTTCTACTTAACTTAATTATATTTCTTTTAGTTAAAAATAGCAAATCTGGAATAAAAATGTTTATTTGTAATAATATAAAAAAAAAGTCAAATTTAACATAAAAACTTGACTGATTTTCATATGTGTGTTAGAATTAAGCAGAAAGAAAGGAGGTTCACAATATAAGATGAGGAGAAATCGTGGAATTAAAAAATAGTTATATTTGTATTACTAAGTGTTCTTGCATTTGGTAATACAATTTCCTATCAACAGTTTGTTCAGAAGAATAGACAAATGGTAAGGTTTATAACTTCTCCTCATCTGGTGTGTTAATTTAATATTGGAGGTATATATAAATGAAACTTTTTAAAAAAACTATGCAAGTTGGACTGACAGTATTTTTCTTTGGTTTGCTAGCTACAAATACTGTTTTTGCGGATACCACAGGTGGCCAATTTGTTGATAAGGACAATAGAAAATATTATGTAAAAGATGATCATAAAGCAATCTATTGGCATAAAATAGACGGAAAAACTTACTATTTTGGTAATAAAGGAGAAATGGTAGTTGGATGGCAATACTTAGAAATTCCTGGAACAGGTTATCGTGATGATTTATTAGATAACCAACCAGTTAATGAAATCGGCCTTCAACACAAGTGGTACTATTTTGGACAAGATGGTGTACTACAAGAATTTGTTGGCTGGAAAGCATTAGAGATTAAAACAAAAGACAGTGTTGGAAAAGAGTACGGGGAAAAACGTGAAGATTCAGAAGATAAAGAAGAGAAGCGTTATTACACGAACTATTACTTTAATCAGCATCATTCTTTAGAGACAGGTTGGCTTTATGATCAGTCTAACTGGTATTATCTAGCTAAAACAGAAATTAATGGAGAAAACTATATTGGTGGTGAAAGACGTACAGGTTGGATAAATGATGGTTCAGCTTGGTACTATCTCGATCCAACAACTGCTACGATGCAAACAGGTTGGCAATATCTAGGTAATAACTGGTACTATCTTCGTTCATCAGGTGACATGGCAACAGGTTGGGTGAAAGATGGTTCAACTTGGTATTATCTAGATGGTCAAAATGGTGATATGAAGACAGGGTGGGCTTATGTTGGCAACAGTTGGTACTACCTTCGTTCATCAGGTGCAATGTCTACTGGTTGGATGAAAGATGGTTCAACTTGGTACTACCTAAATGCAAGTAATGGAGATATGAAGACAGGTTGGTTCCAGGTCAATGGCAAATGGTACTATGCTTATAGCTCAGGTGCTTTGGCAGTGAATACGACCGTAGATGGTTACTACGTCAACTATAATGGTGAGTGGGTTAAGTAACGAATGCTAATCGTAACTGTAGTTGATACTTAACTTAGTAAAAAGAGCTTTTTTTCTACCATTTGTTAACTCTATCAATTTTTAAGAATTAAATGAGTCAAGACAGTAGCCATTCAGTATGTTTATCTACTGTAGTAGGTTGAAGAAAAGCTAATAGTCACATAATAAAACCGCTTTCTCATATATTCTTTTAGAAAACCTGTTGCTAAAAGATATAAAAATTGATAGAATAAGGATTGTCTAAAAAATTTTAAGGAGAATCTATCAAATGGATTTCACATGGGCAATT
>CAJZGT010000180.1 GCA_916048145.1 uncultured Streptococcus sp. | reverse complement strand
TGGCCTTCTATGATACGCTTAAGAAAAAAGGGGTCAACTGTGTGGTTCGTCAAGAGCATGGTACAGATATTGATGCAGCTTGTGGACAATTGCGTTCTAATACAATGAAACGTGACCGCCAGAAAGCAGTCGCAGCAGTCAATCCTTAATGATGAAGAAAACTTATAATCATGTTTTGGTTTGGGGAGTCATTTTCTATAGCATTTGTATCGTCTATTTTTGCTTTACTCCTCAAGAACAATCTCCCGTGGGAGTGGAAACTCCAGGTATTCAGCATCTTGGACGCCTGGTTTTTCTTTTGACTCCTTTCAATTCTCTCTGGAAACTGGGCCAAGTGAGTGATGTAGGACAATTATTTTGGATTTTTTTACAAAATACCCTCAATGTCTTCTTGCTTTTTCCTTTGGTGTTCCAACTCCTTTATCTCCTTCCAAACTTGCGGAAAACAAAAAAGGTCCTTCTTTTTAGTTTTCTAGTGAGTTTTGGAATTGAGTGTACGCAGTTAGTCTTGGACTTTTTCTTTGATTTTAATCGCGTCTTTGAGATTGATGATTTGTGGACCAATACCTTGGGTGGCTATCTGGCTTGGCTTCTCTATAAACAATTACATAAAAATAAGATAAGGAATTAAAATGAGTATTTTAGAAGTTAAAAATCTGAGTCACGGTTTTGGTGACCGTGCAATTTTTGAAGATGTGTCCTTCCGTCTTCTCAAAGGAGAACATATCGGTCTGGTCGGTGCCAATGGTGAAGGGAAATCAACCTTTATGAGCATCGTGACTGGTAAGATGTTGCCAGATGAAGGGAAGGTTGAATGGTCCAAATATGTGACTGCTGGTTACTTGGATCAGCACTCTGTCCTTGCTGAAGGGCAGTCGGTACGTGATGTTCTCCGTACAGCCTTTGATGAGCTTTTCAAAGCTGAAGCTCGTATCAATGACCTCTATATGGAAATGGCTGAAGATGGAGCGGATGTTGATGCTCTTATGGAAGAAGTTGGTGAACTTCAAGACCGTCTGGAGAGTCGTGATTTTTATACCTTGGATGCTAAGATTGATGAAGTGGCGCGTGCCCTTGGTGTCATGGACTTTGGCATGGATACGGATGTAACTTCTTTATCAGGTGGGCAAAGAACCAAGGTGCTTTTGGCTAAACTTCTCCTTGAAAAGCCTGATATCTTGCTTTTGGACGAGCCGACCAACTACTTGGATGCTGAGCACATTGACTGGCTTAAGCGCTATCTCCAAAACTATGAAAATGCCTTTGTCCTTATTTCGCACGATATTCCATTCTTGAACGACGTTATCAATATCGTCTATCATGTGGAAAATCAACAGCTGACGCGTTACTCCGGTGACTACTACCAGTTCCAAGAAGTCTATGCGATGAAGAAATCTCAGCTAGAGGCTGCCTACGAACGTCAGCAAAAAGAAATTGCAGACCTCAAGGACTTCGTGGCTCGAAACAAAGCGCGTGTTGCAACACGAAACATGGCCATGTCCCGTCAGAAGAAATTGGATAAGATGGATATTATTGAACTGCAAAGTGAGAAACCAAAACCCTCCTTTGATTTCAAACCAGCTCGTACACCAGGACGCTTTATCTTCCAAGCCAAGGATTTGCAGATTGGATATGAACGTCCACTTACCAAGCCATTAAATCTTACCTTTGAACGTAATCAGAAAGTTGCTATTATCGGGGCAAATGGTATTGGGAAAACAACTCTTTTGAAGAGTCTCTTGGGAATAATTCCGCCAATCTCTGGGGAAGTGGAGCGTGGAGATTATTTAGAACTCGGTTACTTTGAACAAGAAGTAGAAGGTGGCAATCGTCAAACACCACTTGAAGCTGTCTGGAATGCCTTTCCTGCACTCAACCAAGCAGAAGTTCGTGCAGCCCTTGCTCGTTGTGGTTTGACAACCAAGCATATTGAAAGTCAAATTCAGGTCTTGTCAGGTGGGGAACAAGCCAAGGTTCGTTTCTGTCTCTTGATGAATCGTGAAAACAATGTTTTAGTGCTGGACGAGCCGACCAACCACTTGGATGTGGATGCCAAGGATGAACTCAAACGTGCTCTCAAAGAATATAAGGGATCTATCCTTATGGTCTGCCACGAACCAGACTTCTATGAAGGCTGGATGGACCAAATCTGGGATTTTAATAATCTAACTTAAAAATGAGGATAAAAGAAATACAGTACCGAATGTGGATACTGTATTTTTTGGTTTTTAAGATTTAAAATCGTAGTCTTTCACTACTTCGATGCTGTCGATTGTGATAGCAGTAGTTGGCTTGTCTTTTTCATCTTTTTCGGCTTTAGCAATTTTATCTACAACATCCATACCGTCAATCACTTGACCAAAGACTGGGTGTTTACCATCTAGACTAGGGTTTCCCCCTTCTTTATAGGCCTCGATGATTTTCTTTGGATACTTGCTTGTAGGGAGTTTAGCAGAGGTATCTGTAGAGTTTTGGTTGATGAAGAACTGGCTGCCATTGGTGTTTGGTTGACCAGTATTAGCCATAGAAAGAGCACCACGGATGTTATAGAGATAAGGAGTAATCTCGTTTTTGAAACCAGTTCCCTTGTCTTTTGTCTTATCCTTGTCATGCCAGATGGACTGACCACCTGTACCGTCTCCTTTTGGATCTCCAGTTTGAACCATGAAGCCATCGATGACACGGTGGAAGGTAATACCGTTATAGTAGCTTTTTTTGGCATGAGTGAGGAAGTTTTCAACTGCTAGAGGAGCGAGTTTAGGGAAGAGTTTAATGCGAATATCACC
>CAJZGT010000179.1 GCA_916048145.1 uncultured Streptococcus sp. | reverse complement strand
TTCTTTTTCATAATAATCTCCCTATAAAGTCACCGCATTCGGTGGCTTTTTTTGTGTTGGGAATCATGATATAATAATAAAATCGATAAGTAGGAAAAGGGAAATTGATGAATTATACAGTTGAAGAAAAAGAAGTCTTTATGAGGGAGGCTTTGAGAGAGGCTGAGATTGCTCTTGAACACGATGAAATTCCAATTGGTTGTGTGATTGTCAAGGACGGAGAAATCATTGGCCGTGGGCATAATGCGCGTGAGGAGTTGCAACGAGCGGTTATGCATGCGGAGATTATGGCAATAGAGAATGCGAACCTGAGTGAGGAGAGCTGGCGCTTGCTGGATTGCACGCTTTTTGTGACCATTGAGCCTTGTGTCATGTGTAGTGGGGCGATTGGACTTGCCCGTATTCCAAACGTGGTCTATGGGGCTAAAAACCAGAAATTTGGCGCTGCTGGGAGTTTGTACGATATCTTGACAGATGAGCGTCTCAACCATCGTGTGGATGTTGAAACGGGAATTTTGGAAGATGAATGCGCAGCTATTATGCAGGACTTTTTTAGAAATAGACGGAAAAAATAATTTTGCTTTTAAAATGAATAGGAATGTGATATAATAAATAGTGGAGCAACAGTTCTGCGTGAAGCGGGTCAGGGGAGGAATCCAGCAGCCCTAAGCGATGTGAATTGTGTGCTCTTTTTTCGTGCTTTTTTCGAATAAATAAGATAAAATAGCCTAGAATAAATGATTATAGAATAGAAAAGAGAAAGATATGAAAATTCGTGGTTTTGAATTGGTTTCGAGTTTTACAGATGAAAATTTGTTACCGAAGCGAGAGACAGCCCATGCAGCTGGTTATGATTTAAAGGTTGCAGAACGCACTGTGATTGCTCCAGGAGAGATTGTTTTGGTTCCGACAGGGATTAAGGCCTATATGCAGCCGACAGAAGTGCTCTATCTCTATGACCGTTCATCAAACCCTCGCAAGAAGGGCTTGGTCTTGATTAACTCAGTTGGGGTCATTGATGGGGATTATTATGGAAATCCTGGGAATGAAGGTCATATCTTTGCTCAGATGAAAAACATTACTGAACAGGAAGTCGTCCTCGAAGTTGGAGAACGTGTAGTCCAGGCTGTCTTTGCACCATTTTTGATTGCAGACGGAGATGAAGCGGATGGCGTGCGGACTGGTGGTTTTGGGTCAACTGGACACTAAGATGAAGATTATCTTTGTACGTCATGGGGAGCCAGATTACCGTGAGTTAGAGGAACGTTCTTATACAGGTTTTGGGATGGATTTAGCACCTTTATCTGAGAAAGGACGGCAACAAGCTCAGGAACTTTGGCAAAATCCTTTGCTACAATCGGCTAATCTACTAGTGACTTCAGCAGTAACGAGAGCTTTAGAAACGGCTTTTTATGTATCTTGTGCTACTGGCCTTCCTTTGAGGGTGGAGCCTTTGTTACACGAATGGCAGGTCTATGAATCAGGCATAGATAGATTTGAAGAGGCTAGAACACTATTTCTAGAAAACAAGGGGGAGTTACTTTCTAATAGTCCTATTCAATATGAGACAGCTACGGAAATGAAGTCTCGGTTTCTAGAATGTATGGCTAAGTATAGAGACTACCAGACTGTGGTAGTTGTCACTCATCGAATGCTCATGCGCCAATTTGTACCAGACGAGAAGATTGATTTTTGCCAAGTAATTGAGTGTGAGGTAGAGATTTAGAAAGAGGTTTATCATCGCAAAGAAAAAAGCGACATTTGTGTGTCGAAATTGTGAATATAATTCACCTAAGTATCTAGGACGTTGTCCCAACTGTGGAGCTTGGTCTTCTTTTGTAGAAGAAATCGAGGTTGTCGAGGTTAAGAATGCGCGTGTGTCCTTGACGGGTGAGAAAACTAAGCCCATGAAACTGGCTGAGGTGACTTCAATCAACGTCAATCGAACCAAGACGGAGATGGAGGAATTCAACCGTGTGCTTGGTGGAGGTGTGGTACCGGGGAGTCTCGTTCTTATTGGTGGGGATCCAGGGATTGGGAAATCAACCCTTCTCTTACAAGTATCGACTCAGCTGTCCCAAGTAGGGACTGTTCTCTATGTCAGTGGGGAGGAGTCTGCCCAGCAGATTAAACTCCGTGCAGAGCGCTTGGGGGATATTGATAGTGAGTTTTATCTCTATGCAGAGACCAATATGCAGAGTGTTCGATCTGAGGTGGAGCGCATCCAACCAGATTTTCTCATCATCGACTCTATCCAGACGATTATGTCTCCTGAGATTTCAGGGGTGCAGGGGTCTGTGTCTCAGGTGCGTGAGGTAACGGCTGAACTCATGCAGTTGGCGAAGACTAATAACATTGCTATCTTTATCGTAGGACATGTGACTAAGGAAGGAACCTTGGCAGGTCCGCGTATGTTGGAGCATATGGTGGATACGGTGCTTTACTTTGAAGGGGAGCGCCACCATACCTTCCGTATTTTGAGGGCAGTCAAAAACCGTTTTGGTTCCACTAATGAGATTGGCATCTTTGAGATGCAGTCGGGTGGATTGGTTGAGGTCCTCAATCCGAGTCAAGTTTTCCTAGAGGAGCGTTTGGATGGGGCTACTGGCTCGTCAATCGTTGTGACCATGGAAGGGACTCGTCCGATTTTGGCGGAGGTTCAGGCTTTGGTAACACCAACCATGTTTGGAAATGCTAAGCGCACAACGACAGGACTTGATTTCAATCGTGCAAGTCTGATCATGGCTGTTTTGGAAAAACGAGCAGGGCTTCTCTTGCAAAATCAGGATGCCTATC
>CAJZGT010000178.1 GCA_916048145.1 uncultured Streptococcus sp. | reverse complement strand
TCAGCTACGCAACCGCAGTCGTTCTCAAAGAAGCCCTTCGCTTGCTTGGAGTAGATGCGCCAGAGAAGATGTAAATCGTTACAAGAGACTGTAACTAAAGTTCCTAGTCTCTTGACGGCAATCGCTATATGGCGAATTGCCTAAACACTTCACTAACTCACCAAACCAAATAATATCGATTTGGTTTGGTTCATGTCGTAATATTTTAAATTACTTGATTGCAAAACAATCTAAGTAACTAACGCCAAATCCTATTCGGACTTTGGCTAGGCGCTTCACTAGTTTTAGGACATAAATATGATTGATTTATGCCCTAAAACGTCGTAATCTTAAAGTTATTGGAACTAAAGTTCCTAATTGTTAGACGCTAGCCGCTTATATGCGGACTAGCTAACTGCTTCACTAGTCATATTCTCTAAATATAATCGATTTAGAGAACATGACGTCGTAACTATGGTGATTTGGTTAGGCGCCTCACTAATTCAATCTACTCACTACTACTTCTTTATCATACAGGGAGATATTCTATGAGCCAATATGCTTATATCCTCGTTGTGATTAGCTTGGTTTTCCTTTTTCTGCTTAATAAGTACGAGAAGGAGAGACTGCAAAAACTCTATCAAGAACAACTTTTAAAGGATGAAACATTTAGGACTGATATCAAAGAGAAAATTCAAACGACTGAAAACATCAATGATGTCATTGCATATATCAATAAAACTTACCATCTGGGAATGTTGCTATCAAAAGACATTACAGATCAATTGAAATAATCAAAATCCGAGAAGAAAGCTTCTCGGATTTTTTAGGGTATATTTTTATCTTACAACCATATCAAGTAACATTTATATAAAAGTTTATCGGTAATTTTTATCCCTACTATAAAGGAGTGTATAATAACTTCTTTCTTCTAATAATTGATACCATTCTAGAAAAGATTGCTATCAGCTCAACTTTCCAACTCATACAAATCTGCGATAATAGCTGCGACACATTTGATATCTCCTAGCATGCCTCGCATTTCAAAGTCGGCCAATACAGGAAAACCAAAACGTTGACTATATTGCTTGGCTGTCAGGCAGTATTGGTTATTAAAGTTACGATTTCCTGAACCAACCACACCAAAACACTTACTAGCATTGTCACCATAGGCGATAAAATCTCCCACTGGTGTTGTCAAAATCTCGACATCTCCGTTATCAACGCCATTCCCACCTTCGAGGTAGGTCGGTAGAAAGGCGACGTAAGGGTGGTCCATTTCATAGAAATCGTGACCGTCCTTGACCAAATCCTTGATATGAATCTTTTGAACCTCAATTCCCTCGTACTGGGACAAGAGATAATCTTTTAAGCGCGTCACAAAACTCTCAGTGTTTCCACTCAGACTGATATAAACTAAAGAAATTGTCTTCATATGTACCTCCATGATTTTATCTATAATCAAAAAATAACTACCAAGATTGTAACTTGATAGTTATTTTTTGTCAATACTTATGTAAGTTCTTCTGTTTCCTCTTCTTCTGCCAAGGCTTTCTGTTGACGCCACATCTTGTAAAAGACAAGGGCTAGGAAAAGAACATTGATAACGATATAGAAAATGCTAACGGCTTTTGAACCAATACTCATTGTCAAACGCATGGTCTCATCTTTAACCAACTGGACAGCGTCTTGCAAAGCCACATAGCTATAAATTGAACCAATAATAGCTAACAAAACATAGCCAACATAAGTATAATTTGCATATTGCAAATTTTTACGAACAAGGAACACAATCGCTACTACCACTAAAATAGCAGACAGCACAATCAAGGCAACATTAAAAATAGAATGAGATGCTTCTGCTACTCTATAGGTGTAATTAAGCTGGTCTTCTAATTGCTGAGCACTAATCCCTTCAATAGTTTTCTGACTCGCACGAACGGCTTCTTTGCTAGGTAAGGGACTCAACATTCCAAACAGAGACGTAACTGAAATAAGAGCAGACAAGATTAGCAAGACCCATAGATAAATCGGTTTCTTTTTCATGATAGAACCTCCTGATATTATTATTGATATTATAACACCTTTTGTAAGGGAATACAAATCTTATAGTATAGTTTCTACCTGTTTTCGGTAGGCTTTTGGCGATTTTCCGCACAATTTTCGGAACACTTTATAGAAATATCCAACATTACTGTAACCAACAGCATAACAAATATCTTCGATACTGTCACTAGTTGAAAGCAAGAGTTGCTGGGCAGCCTTAATACGTTGTTTGTTTAGCAACTCTGCGAAGGTCGAATTGGTTTCACGCTTAATCAACTGCCCCAGATAGACAGGATTGATAAAGAGATCCTTACTGATATCCTTGAGGGAAAGTTCTTTTTGATAATCACGCCCAATGACTTCTAGCACACTAACCACATTTTCATTCATACGATATTGTCCAAAGAATCGGGTCAGAGTACCTTTAATATAAGAAACCAACTTCTCAAAAGAATTAATCGCATGAATCGTTTTGACCATCTCAGTCATATCATCTGCCTTCAAATTCTCAAATAAATGGAAGATATCCATGACAAACTGTGTAAAAAGTTGTTTAGTGATTGCCACTCTTGGTGTATTCTCTAAAACAACTTTCTCCAGTAGTGTCAGCTCCTCAATGATTTGAGTGATATTCCCCTGGATAATCACGCGATATATTGGTTCATAATAAGTGAATAGACTTTCAGATTTTTCCAAATTTACCGAACCGTAAAAGAGAGCTTTCTCAGCATTCAGCTTCCAGCGTTCAAAGTGTTCTTGATAAGGAGCTTCAA
>CAJZGT010000177.1 GCA_916048145.1 uncultured Streptococcus sp. | reverse complement strand
ATACTTCGAAAGAAATTTATTACCTTTCACAATCTGACTTTGGTATTTATTTTAGGGAAAAGCTAACTTCTCCTATGGTTTATGGAGAAGTTCCTGTCTATGCGAATGAAGATTTAGTTGTTGAATCTGGAAAATTAACTCCAAAAATAAGATTCCAAATAACCGAGTGGCGCTTAAATAAACAGGGAATTCCAGTATTTAAGTTATCCAACCACCAATTTATAGCTGCGGACAAACGATTTTTATATGATCAGTCAGAGGTAACTCCTACAATAAAAAAAGTATGGTTAGAATCTGATTTTAAACTGTATAATAGCCCTTATGACTTAAAAGAAGTGAAATCATCCTTATCAGCTTATTCGCAAGTATCAATCGACAAGACCATGTTTGTAGAAGGAAGAGAATTTCTACATATTGATCAAGCTGGATGGGTAGCTAAAGAATCAACTTCTGAAGAAGATAATCGGATGAGTAAAGTCCAAGAAATGTTATCTGAAAAATATCAGAAGGAATCATTTTCTATTTATGTTAAGCAACTGACTACTGGAAAAGAAGCTGGTATCAATCAAGATGAAAAGATGTATGCAGCTAGTGTTTTGAAACTTCCTTATCTTTATTATACGCAAGAAAAAATAAATGAGGGTCTTTATCAGTTAGACACGACTATAAGATACGTATCTGCAGTCAATGATTTTCCAGGTTCTTATAAACCAGAGGGAAGTGGTAGCCTTCCTAAAAAAGAGGATAATAAAGAGTATTCTCTAAAAGATTTAATTACGAAAATATCAAAAGAATCTGATAATGTAGCTCATAATCTATTGGGGTATTACATTTCAAACCAATCTGATGTAACATTTAAGTCCAAGATGTCTGCTATTATGGGAGATGATTGGGATACGAAAGAAAAATTGATTTCTTCTAAAATGGCTGGGAAGGTCATGGAAGCTATTTATAATCAAAATGGATTTGTGCTAGAGTCTTTGACTAAAACAGATTTTGATAATGAGAGAATTGCCAAAGGTGTTTCTGTGAAGGTAGCTCATAAAATTGGGGATGCGGACGAATTTGAGCATGATACGGGTGTTGTCTATGCAGATTCTCCATTTGTTCTTTCTATTTTCACTAAGAATTCTGATTATGATACGATTTCTAAGATAGCTAAGGATGTTTATGAGGTTCTAAAATGATGGAACAAGATTTTTTAAATCATTGTCTCAAGAGAGAATATTTTAAAAAACATGCTAAGGTGGTGCTTGCTCTTTCTGGTGGATTAGATTCTATGTTTCTATTTAAGGTATTATCTACCTATAAAAAAGAGTTAGCAATTGAATTGATCCTAGCTCATGTAAATCATAAGCAGAGAGTAGAATCAGATTGGGAAGAACAGGAATTAAGGAAGTTAGCTGCTGAAGCAGAACTTCCTATTTATATCAGCAATTTTTCAGGAGAATTTTCAGAAGCGCTGGCTCGACATTTTCGTTATGATTTTTTTAAAGAGGTCATGATAAAGACTGGTGCGACAGCCTTGGTAACTGCCCACCATGCTGATGACCAGGTGGAAACGATCTTGATGCGTTTGATTCGAGGCACTCGTTTGCGCTATCTATCAGGAATTAAGGAGAAGCAAGTAGTCGGAGAGATAGAAATCATTCGGCCCTTCTTGTATTTTCAGAAAAAAGACTTTCCACCAATTTTTCACTTTGAAGATATATCAAATCAGGAAAATCATTATTTTCGCAATCGTATTCGAAACTTTTATTTACCAGAATTAGAAAAAGAAAATCCTCGATTTAGAGATGCAATCTTAAGCCTCGGCAATGAAATTTTAGATTATGACCTAGCCATAGCTGAATTATCAAAGAATATTGATCTAGAAAATTTAGAGCAGTTATTGTCTTACTCTGAGTCGACACAAAGAGTTTTATTTCAAACTTATCTGAATCGTTTTCCAGATTTGAATCTCACAAAAGCTCAGTTTGAAGAAGTTAGACAAATTTTAAAAACTAAAAGCCAGTATCGTCATCCGCTTAAAAATGGTTATGAACTAGTAAAAGAGTATCAACAGTTTCGGATTTGTAAAATCAGTCCGCAGGCTGATGAAAAGGTAGATGAACTTGTGTTACACTATCAAAATCAGGTATTTTATCAAGGATACATATTTTCCTTTGGAATTCCTTTAGAAGGTGAATCAATTCAAAAAATACCTGTTTCACGCGAAACATCCATACACATTCGTCATCGAAAAACAGGAGATTTTTTGATTCAAAATGGGCATAGAAAAAAACTAAGACGTCTATTTATCGATTTGAAAATCCCTATGGAAAAGCGAAGATCTGCTCTGATTATTGAGCAATTTGGTAAAATTGTCTCAATTTTGGGAATTGCGACCAGTAATTTGAGTAAAAACACGAAAAATGATATAATGAACACTGTACTTTATATAGAAAAAATAGATAGGTAAAAAAATGTTAGAAAACGATATTAAAAAAATTCTCGTTTCACACGATGAAATTACAGAAGCTGCTAAAAAATTAGGTGCTCAACTCACTAAAGACTATGCAGGAAAAAATCTAATTTTAGTTGGGATTTTAAAAGGATCTATTCCTTTTATGGCTGAATTGATTAAACATATCGACACACATATTGAAATGGACTTCATGATGGTTTCTAGCTATCATGGTGGGACAGCAAGTAGCGGTGTCATTAATATTAAACAAGATGTGACTCAAGACATTAAAGGAAGACATATTCTATTTGTAGAAGATATTATTGATACAGGTCAAACTTTGAAGAATTTGCGAGATATGTTTATTGAAAGAGAAG
>CAJZGT010000176.1 GCA_916048145.1 uncultured Streptococcus sp. | reverse complement strand
GTTACAAATTCTTCAGATGCAGTTGGGTGAATCGCCACAGTTGCATCAAAGTCTGCCTTGGTTGCTCCCATTTTGATAGCAACAGCAAATCCTTGAATCATTTCATCAACACCATAGCCAATTCCATGAAGTCCGACAACTTTTTCTTCAGAACCAGCTGTGATCAATTTGAAACGTGTTTCTTGACGGTTGCAAGTGCAAGCAGAGTACATAGAAGTAAAGCTTGATTTGTAAACCTTGATTTGCTCTTGACCGTATTCTTTAATAGCTTGCTCTTCGGTCAATCCAACCGTTCCGATAGCAGGGTGTGAAAAGACAACGGTTGGAATAGTTGAGTAGTCCATTTTAGCAGTTGTTTTGCCGTTAAAGAGACGTTCAGACAAAGTACGTCCAGCCTTTATAGCAACTGGAGTTAGTTCTTTTTCGCCTGTTACATCACCTAGAGCGTAGATTCCCTCAACAACAGTATTTTGGTATTCATCCACTTGGATAAAGCCACGTTCGTTCAAAGTCACTCCAGCTTTTTCAAGTTGCAAGCCCTTAACGTTTGGACGGCGACCTGTAGCCCAGATAACTTGGCTAGCTGTGTGACTAGTACCGTCTTCGAAATGAATGGTAATGCCTTCAGCAGTTTTTTCTAACTTGGCAGGGACTTTGTGAGTATGAAGTAGCAAGTTTGTTCTTTCCATTTCCTTGACCAGACCTTCAACGATGTAAGAATCAAAACCACGTAAAGGACGATCGCGGCGAACAAAGAGATCTGTCTTGACACCAAAGGTGTGGAGTACGCCAGCCAATTCAACGGCAATATAACCCGCGCCTAGAATAGCAACTGACTCTGGCAATTCTTCCCAGGCAAATACATCATCAGAAGAGCCACCTAGTTCAGCACCAGGAATGTTTGGAATACTTGGATGGGCACCAGTAGCAATCACGATATGTTTAGCACGAATCAGTTCACCATTTACGCTAACAGTATGAGAATCTACAAATTCAGCATGACCTTCAATCAAGTCTACACCGTTGCGTTTAAAACTGCCATCATAAGAAGAACGAGCGCGATCGATGTAAGCTTCACGATTGCGACGTAGGGTTGCAAAGTCAAAGTTAAGATCAGTAGTCTTAAAGCCGTAGTCTTCTCCAAATTGATGGAAAGTTTCAGCGATTTGCGCTCCGTACCACATGATTTTCTTAGGAACACAGCCGACATTGACACAGGTTCCACCTAATTTCTTTTCCTCAATAACAGCCGCTTTGGCCCCATGTTCACCAGCACGGTTCATGGTAGCAATTCCTCCACTACCTCCACCGATAGCAATGATATCATATTCTCTCATTTAAAACTCCTTTATACTCTTTTAAATAGTAGAGTGTCATTTTTTGATAGTCATATTCTATCTTTTTTTTGAATTGATTGCAAAAATCTGCTACGTTTAAAAAAATTAAGAAAAATGCTTGCTAAAAAGAAAAATAAAGTGTATTATATAACTAGTACAATAATAGAAAATGATTTCCGAACAATAATTGAATCTTGAAATGTCATTATTTCGTTCTGAAATGTTATTGTATCGAATTGGTAATTTTTGTATAATATTGTTAAGGACTGTAAATCAAAAAAGGAGTTTCATTATGAAAAAAAATCGTAAAGCTAAAAAGTGGCAATTATATGCAGCAATTGGTGCGGCAAGTGTAGTTGTATTGGGGGCTGGGGGGATTTTGCTCTTTAGACAACCATCTCAGACCGCTGTAAAAGATGAGGCTACTCATCTTGTTGTTGCTAAAGAAGGAAGCGTGGCATCTTCTGTCTTATTGTCAGGGACAGTAACAGCAAAAAATGAACAATATGTTTATTTTGATGCTAGTAAGGGAGATTTAGATGAAATTCTTGTTTCTGTGGGTGATAAGGTCAGCGAAGGGCAGGCTTTAGTCAAGTATAGTAGTTCAGAAGCCCAGGCTGCCTATGATTCAGCTAGTCGAGCAGTAGCTAAGGCAGATCGTCATATCAACGAACTCAATCAAGCACGAAATGAAGCCGCTTCAGCTCCCGCTCCACAGTTACCAGCGCCAGCAGGAGGAGAAGGTGCTGCAGTGCAAGCTCCAGCTCCAGTCTCAGGAAATTCAGTTTCATCTATTGATGCACAACTGGGTGATGCTCGTGATGCCCGTGCAGATGCAGCAGCGCAATTAAGCAAGGCTCAAAGTCAGTTGGATGCAACGACTGTTCTCAGTACCCTAGAGGGAACTGTAGTCGAAGTCAACCGCAATGTTTCAAAATCTCCAACAGGAGCTAGCCAGGTGGTAGTGCATGTCGTAAGTAATGAAAACTTGCAAGTTAAGGGGGAATTGTCTGAATATAATCTTGCCAACTTAGCTGTAGGTCAAGAAGTAACCTTTACTTCTAAAGTTTACCAAGATAAGAGCTGGACTGGTAAAATTAGCTATATCTCTGACTACCCTAAAAACAACGGCGAAGTAGCGAGTACAGCGGCTGCCGCAGCAGCTGGTAATTCTGGCTCTAAATATCCATATACTATTGATGTTACAAGTGAAATCGGTGACTTGAAACAAGGATTTTCTGTAAGTGTTGAGGTGAAGAACAAGACTAAAGCTATTCTGGTCCCTTTAACAAGTGTTGTGATTGAAAATGATAAGAACTATGTCTGGGTACTTGACGAGCAGAAAAAGGCCAAGAAAGTGGAAGTTGGTTTGGGTAATGCTGATGCAGACAACCAAGAAATCACTTCAGGTCTGACAAATGGAGTCAAGGTCATCAGTAACCCAACGTCTTCTCTAGAGGAAGGAAAAGAGGTGAAGGCTGATGAAG
>CAJZGT010000175.1 GCA_916048145.1 uncultured Streptococcus sp. | reverse complement strand
CAGATGCCTATCAGGTACCCTTGATCATCGATGATCGTTTGGATGTCTGTCTTGCGGTTGATGCTGCTGGTCTGCATATTGGAGACGATGAACTGCCAGTTTCGGTTGCCCGACAAGTCTTGGGCCCTGAAAAAATACTCGGTGTAACAGCTAAAACGGTAAAAAGAGCCCTCGAGGCAGAAGAAGGGGGAGCAGATTACTTGGGGACAGGAGCCATTTTTCCGACCACGACCAAGGAAAATGCGCCTATCACCCTAATTTCAACCTTGAAAACAATTTGCCAAAGGGTCACCATTCCAGTAGTTGCTATTGGTGGCTTGACATCAGAGAATATTGACCAACTTATCGGCACGGGTATAGCTGGTGTAGCTGTAGTGCGTGATTTGATGCAGGCAGAAGATATAGAGGCAAAAACGCAAGCCTTTTTAACAAAGTTGGATGACATTATTTTTTAATTAATACTCAATGAAAATCAAAGAGCAAACTAGGAAGCTAGTCGCAGGTTGCTCAAAGCACAGCTTTGAGGTTGCAGATAAAGCTGACGTCGTTTGAAGAGATTTTTGAAGAGTATAAAAACTCTCTAATTCCCTTAAAGTGGGAACTAGAGAGTTTTTTTAATCTTTAAAGCTTGTATGGTTGACTGGGCCAGAACCATGACCGAGTTGAGGAGCATCTTGGATGGCTTTTGTGATAAAGGCCTTGGCCTTATCGACTGCCTGATAAAGACTTTTGCCCTTGGATAGTTCAGCCGTAATCACTGCAGCAAAGGTACACCCAGTACCATGGGTGTGACAGGTTTGAATTCGTGGGCTTTCCCAGACAAATTGTTCATCTTTGGTAAAGAGGAAGTCTTTGGCACCGCCTTCGAGATGGCCACCTTTGATGACCACAGACTGAGGACCAAATTCTTTTAAAATCAGGCGACCAGCACGTTGCATGTCTTCGGGATCATGGATTGAAAAACCAACAATCTCTTCTGCCTCAGGAAGATTGGGTGTGATGATGGTAGCAAGTGGAAGCAGGTTTGTTTTTAGGTAGCTTCTGGCACTGGTATCAATCAGGGTGTCTCCGCTCGTAGCGACCATAACAGGGTCAAGGACGTAGGGACAGTCCAGCTTTTTAAGATAGGGCTGGATGATTTCCATGATTTCGGTAGTTGCCAACATCCCAGTTTTTACAGCCTGAGGCTTGATATCCGAAAAGACACTCTCCAATTGGGCTTTCAACATTTGAGGAGAAACGTGCTCGATTAATTGAACGCCTCTGGTATTTTGAGCGACAAGACTGGTCACAACGGCCATTCCATAGACATCTCTAGCTTGGAATGACTTTAAATCAGCCATAATGCCAGCACCACCACTAGGGTCAGTCCCTGCAATGGTCAAAGCAACGGGTAAATAAGTCATCTAAAACCTCCCAACCAACTGAAGTTTGTATTCTTAAGAACAAGCTGGTCCGTTTCAGGAAGGCAATAGAAGACTGCTAGTCCCCATTATCATTTCCACTTCCATCAGCTAGCATTACCTAGATTGAGTCAAAGGGTCTAACAGTCGTTAATCTCAGCTTTACGCACCCCTAGTGGTTGTTTTCTTTTTTCTTTAGTATAGCATATTTTTATAGTTTATATAGTAAAATTTGACTGCAAATCCTTTATCATATTGTTAAGATTCTATTTTTCGCAGAAAAGATTAATTTCATAGTTGACAAATGTAGATTTTAAGGGTATACTGATAATTGTAATTGACAAATGTAGATTTTGGAGGTGTGATTATGCAGATTTCAGATGCAGAATGGCAGGTCATGAAGATTATTTGGATGCAAGGAGAGCAGACCAGTACGGATTTGATCAGGGTTCTGGCGGAGCGGTTCGACTGGTCCAAGTCAACCATTCAAACTCTTTTGGCTCGTTTGGTTGAGAAAGAGTGTCTGACAAGGAAAAAAGAAGGCAAGTCCTTTGTCTATTCAGCCCTTTTAACTTTGGACCAAAGTCGGGATTTACTTGTCCAAGATATCAAAGACAAGGTTTGTTCCCGTAGGATTAAGAACTTGTTGGCTGATTTGATTGCTGAATGTGATTTTACTCTGGCTGACTTGGAAGACTTAGAAGCTGTGATTTCTAAGAAGAAATCAAGTGCTGTAACAGAAGTAAGATGTAATTGTATGTAAAGGAGACGTCATGTTAAATAGTATTGTAACCATTGTTTGTATTGCCCTTATCGCCTTTATCTGGTTCTGGTTTTTCAAAAAGCCTGAGAAATCTGGACAAAAGGCCCAACAAAAAAAGGGCTACCAAGAGATTCGAGTGGAAGTCATGGGAGGCTATACGCCTGAGTTGATTATCCTCAAGAAATCAGTGCCAGCCCGCATTGTCTTTGACCGTAAGGACCCTTCACCCTGTCTGGACCAAATTGTTTTTCCAGATTTTGGTGTACATGCGGACCTGCCAATGGGTGAAGAGTATGTAGTGGAAATCACGCCTGAGCAGGCTGGAGAATATGGTTTCTCTTGTGGCATGAATATGATGCACGGTAAGATGATTGTAGAATAGGAGAATATTATGACAGAAATTGTGAAAGCAAGCCTAGAAAATGGCATTCAAAAAATCCGTATCCGAGCTGAAAAAGGCTATCATCCAGCCCATATCCAGCTTCAAAAAGGGATTCCGGCGGAAATTACCTTTCATCGTGCCACTCCTTCAAACTGTTATAAGGAAATACTTTTTGAAGAAGAAGGCATCTTGGAACCAATAGGCGTAGATGAGGAGAAAGTCATTCGTTTTACACCTCAAGAATTAGGCCAACACGAATTTTCTTGTGGTATGAAGATGCAAAAGGGAAGTTATACAGTTGTTGAGAAGA
>CAJZGT010000174.1 GCA_916048145.1 uncultured Streptococcus sp. | reverse complement strand
CTGAGTTGGGTTGGTTAATAATCGGACCAAAGGACTGAACACCAAACATTCCCAAATTACTGATTGTGAAGGTTGAATTTTGCAACTCACTTGGAGCCAATTTACCATCCAAGGTACGACCAATGACATCCTTGAAGGCTACAACCAGTTCTGAAAGACTCATCTTCTCCGCATTATAAACAACAGGTGTCATCAATCCATTATCCATCCCAACTGCCATCGCAAGATTGACATAGTTGTGAGTGATAATGGTCTTGCCATCTTCTGTCAATGAAGCGTTGATGTATGGGTGTTTCATAAGAGTCTTAACAACTGCAAGTGAAAGAAGGTCTGTTACAGTAGTCTTCTTCCCAGTTGCTTCCATGATTGGCTCAAGAACCTTCTTACGAAGAGCCAACATTTCAGTCATATCAACTTCATAATTGAGTGTGAAGGTTGGCGCAGTTAAGTAAGATTCAACCATACGTTGGGCAATAACTTTACGCATTGGTGTCATTGGAATACGTTCAATTTCACCGTATGGTGTCACGTTATCAGGAACTTCTTCCACTTTTTCAATCTGAGCAGGAGACTTGATGGTCTCGTTTTCAATATTTTCAGGAAGAAAGGCCAAAACATCCTTCTTCATGATTTTACCACGATGACCAGTTCCTTGAATCTCCTGCCAAGCAATATTATGTTCGAGGGCAATTCGTTTTGCAAGTGGCGAAATGCGAACCACGTTTGTGTCTTTATAAGTTTCCACGTCTTCTTTGTGGACACGACCGTTTGCACCTGAGCCAGAAACGTCGTAGAGGTTGATCCCTAAATCATCCGCTAACTTTCTAGCCGCAGGAGTCGCTCTTAGCTTGTCATCAGCCATGACCTCTCCAATTCTATTATAAGATACTAGGGGCGTCAAAAGTCAAAGTGAAAATAGGAAACTTGACGAAGGAACTTTAGTTTCAAGGAAAGTTTATCTTTTTCACACAGACTTTAGCCCGAGTTCAATTATATGATACAAAGGGCGTCAAAAGCGACTGAAAAATAGGAAATCGACGATGGCTTCGATGAAGCCAAGGAGATTTATCTTTTTTCCAAGCTTTTAGCCCGTGTTCAACTCTACAAGCAACTTGGATACAACACGTATCTCAAGTTGCTACGGTTGCCGCCATTACGCGGTCAACCTAGTAGACTTACTAATTCATTCATCGAATATTATCGATTCGACTCTCTCATGTCGCAACTTTACAAACAACTTAGATACAAAACATATCTTAAGTTACTAAAGTTAAAAACAACAATTATTTTACATAACTTATCTTATGTAATTCTATTCTTTGTTATATGTTTTACGGATGGCATCTTTGATGCTTTCAACTGTTGGAATCATTGCATTTTCTAGGTTTTGTGCATAAGGCATTGGCACATCTTCTCCTGCACAACGGCGGATTGGTGCATCTAGATAGTCAAATGCTTCTGATTCTGAAATAATAGCTGAAATTTCACCGATATAGCCACTTGTCTTGTGGGCATCGTTAACCAGAACAACCTTACCAGTCTTCTTAACTGAGTTAATGATAATGTCCTTATCAAGCGGAACAAGGGTACGTGGGTCCACAATTTCAACAGAAATTCCTTCTTCTGCTAATTCTTCAGCAGCTTGAACCACACGGCGAAGCATTTTTCCATAAGTAACAACTGTTACATCCGTTCCTTCGCGTTTGATTTCCCCAACTCCAAGTGGAATCGTGTAGTCTGGATCAACTGGCACTTCCCCTTTTTGGTTAAATTCTGACTTGTACTCAAGAATAATAACTGGGTTGTTATCACGGATAGAAGACTTAAGCAGTCCTTTCATGTCAGCAGGTGTACCTGGAGCCACAATCTTAAGTCCAGGGATATGAGTAAACCAAGACTCTAGAGATTGTGAGTGCTGGGCTGCAGAACCAACTCCGTTACCAGCTGCACAACGAACAGTCATTGGAACCTGACCTTTACCACCAAACATGTAACGTGTTTTAGCAGCTTGGTTGACGATATTGTCCATGGCAATAACCGAGAAGTCCATGAAGGTCATATCGACGATTGGACGAAGTCCTGTCATGGCTGCTCCTGCTGCTGCTCCTGAAATGGCAGCCTCAGAAATCGGACAGTCACGGACACGTTCTGGACCAAATTCTTCAAGCATTCCAACAGAAGTACCGAAGTCTCCTCCAAAGACACCGACATCTTCTCCCATCAAGAATACATTTTCATCGCGACGCATTTCCTCAGACATAGCAAGGATAATGGTGTCACGGAAGGACATTGTTTTTGTTTCCATTTTATCTCTTTCTCCTTAGTCTGCGTAAATATCTTCAAAGGCTGATTCAAGCGGTGGGAATGGACTTTCCTCTGCAAATTTAACAGAAGCTTCTACTGCTTCCTTTACTTGCGCTTGGATTTCTTCCAATTCTTCGGCACTTGCAATGTTATTTTCAATAAGGTAATTGCGGAGATTTTCGATTGGGTCTTTTTGTTTCCACAATTCCACTTCTTCACGCGTACGATATTTACCAGGGTCAGATGATGAGTGACCAAGCCAGCGATAAGTGACACTTTCAATCAATACAGGCCCATTGCCACCACGAACATGGTCTACGGCTTTCTTAAATCCTTCATAGACATCAATGACATTGTTTCCATCTTCGATGAACATTCCAGGAATTCCATAAGCGGCGCTACGTTGATGAATATGTTCTACATTGGTCATTTTCTTGATATCCGCAGAGATTCCATAACCGTTGTTAATGCAATAGAAAATGACTGGCAGGTTCCAGATAGAAGCCATGTTCACTGCTTCGTGGAAAACACCTTCGTTGGTCGCACCATCTCCAAAGAAGCAGACAAC
>CAJZGT010000173.1 GCA_916048145.1 uncultured Streptococcus sp. | reverse complement strand
TGAACTTTGGAAATCCAATCGATATCTCAGATATCAAGAAAATGAATGATGAAGGTATTGAAACAGTCGCCAATCGTATCCAAGCAGAATTTCAACGTCTAGACAACGAAACGAAACAATGGCACAATGATAGAAAACCAAACCCACTCTGGTGGCTTATCCGCATCCCTGCTCTCATCCTTGCCATTATCCTCGCTATCCTAACCATCATCTTTAGCTTTATCGCAAGCTTCGTATGGAATCCAGATAAGAAGAGAGAGGCTCTTTGTTATACTCAATGAAAATCAAAAAGCAAACTAGGAAGCTAGCCGCAAGCTGTACTTGAGTACGGTAAGGCGACGCTGACGTGGTTTGAATTTGATTTTCGAAGAGTATTAAATAAATACAACAATCCCTTGGCATGTGCCAAGGGATAAATCTTTTATTCGATTTTCCATTTTTGGGCCAACCAGCTAGAAAAAGCTAGAAATCGCTCAGCTACTTGTTCATGGTGTCCATAAGGATCAAAGACAAACTGACCGGTCGGATAGCTTTTCTGAAGACTAGTATGAATCTTCTCAGCATAGACTGGTGCTTGAGCCAAGCGATTGCTATGATTGACTCCTTCTGTTTGACCGTTCTGTAAATACAGCAAACAGTCTAGATTTTTCACTGTCTCTGCCTTGCAATAAGTCACAAAATCAGGATACCAAAAGGAACCGCAGATCGAAAAGACACAGGAAACCTTGTCAAAGCTGAAAAGACTGTAGACTGCCGCCAAACCACCTAGTGAGTAGCCTCCATAAGCAAGGCGAGTTTCGTCCAGGCGATAAAGCGACTGCAACTTGTCTAAAAGACCTCCAAATAAATGATTATGATAGACCTTGGCCTGACCTCCAAAATCTGGAGCTCCATCTCTCAGAGCCGATGTCGCCCAGGGCGTGTAGTCTTCTAAGCGATTTTTAGAGGTCAAACCCACTAAAATCATAGATTCAGAAAGGGACGATAGGAAGTCCAAGTTTCCATCATTCAATAAAATAGCCGGATAGGTTTGATTGGGGTCGTAGTTAGAAGGAAGGCTGATTTTGACTTGAATTCCTTCCCAATCAAACTCATTATTTATTGATAAAGTCATTGATTTTCTCAAGGGAATCAATCACTGCTGGACCATAGTCCATCAATTCATCGTAAGAGATGGTCATGATTTTTTGATTCTTAATAGCAGGAACGCTTTCCAAAACAGCATTTGCCTTCATCAACTCTACTGCTTTTTCATCCAATTTTTTATTACGGTCGCTGGTTACATAGATAATCAATTCAGGATTCATTGACACGAGATTTTCCAAGGTCAAGCCTGATGTCCCCGTAGCAACGTTTGTATAACCAAGTTGGTTCAGCAAACTTTCTTGCAAAGCAGACTTGTAGGCACCGAAGGTTTCATCATTATAAGCAACCATAATCAAAGCCTTTTTCTTTTCACCTTGGCTTGCTGGGTTTGCTTTCTTAACAGCGTCAATTTTAGTTTGTAATTGGGCTGCGTATTCATTAGCCTTGTCCTGAACATTAAAAATCATTCCAAGATTTTTGACATCTTCTACGATATTCCCCAAATCTTGCTGAATCGTTGAGAGAGAAGCTTTTTGTGTATAAACTAGGATTTTATTTTCATTCCAAGTGCTAACTGTTCCCAAGGATTTTTCAGAAAACATCATGTTTCGACCCATCACAGCGTCTGGCTCATAAGAAAGGACTGTCTCTTGTGAGACTGTTTTTTTATCCCCAATTTGAGGAATAGCTGCAATAGCGTCCTTGTTTTTACCAGTTACGGCATTATCAGGGTTGAGCATACCAGCAATTTTATCCTTTAATCCTAACTCTAACAAGATTTCAGTAGTTGAAAGATTGTTTGTGATAACTTTTTCAGGTGCCTTTTCAAAAATTTGTTCTACTTCATTTCCCTTAGCATCATAGGTTTTAACCGTTAGTGGATAAGTCGTCTCTGTGCTCGCCTTTTGACTTGTTTCTGTGCTAGACTGTGTGGTAGCTTTTTCTGTAGTAGTGTTACCACAAGCTGCCAAAGTTAAGGTAGCTACTGTCACGAGTAAAATACTGAGTGTTTTTTTCATCTTGTTTTCCTTTTCATTCTTATAAATAGTGAATCATAGCTTGCTGATCCTCGGTCCAAGTCACCTGACTTTGAACTCCATATACAGTTTGCAATGACTCAGGGGTGATGGTCTCCTTTGGAGTACCTTGGTAAAGGATTTCTCCCTCTTTCATCAAATAGAGATAATCCGAATAGCGACAAGCAAGTTGAATATCATGTAGGACAGCTAGAACATTGACCTTGAGATTTTTCACAATGGCCAACAAGTCTAGCTGATACCTGATATCCAGGTGATTGGTTGGTTCGTCTAGGAGTAAAAGAGTCGGTTCTTGCGCCAAGGCGCGGGCTAGTAAGACTCGCTGTTTTTCTCCCCCTGACAGAGACGAATAGAGACGAGTTTTCTTCTCGAGCATATCCACCTTAACGAGGGCATCTTGAACGAGTGTAAAATCTCTTTCCCTTTCCTTCTGTAAAAAAGAGAGGTGGGGAGTTCTTCCCAGCAAGACGATTTCTTCAACTGTACAATCAAACTGCAGTTGATTAAACTGGGTCACAACTGCCATTTGCTTGGCTGTTTCTTTGAGCATCCATTGTTCCAGAGGCTTTCCATCTAGGCTTATCAAACCTTTGTCCGCCTTTTCCTGACGATAGAGGAGTTTAAGTAGACTGGTTTTTCCACTTCCATTTGGTCCTAATATCGTGTGAAATTGATTCCCTTTAACCTTAAGAGAGACTCCTTTAAGGATTTTTTTCTCTCCTAGTCCAAAATGGATATCCTGACAAATCAAGTCCATAT
>CAJZGT010000172.1 GCA_916048145.1 uncultured Streptococcus sp. | reverse complement strand
GATAATAGAGAATAAGAGGAAGAAAAATGGCATTTGAAAGTTTAACAGAACGTTTGCAGAACGTCTTTAAAAATCTACGTAAAAAAGGAAAAATCTCTGAAGCTGATGTCCAAGAGGCAACCAAAGAAATTCGCTTGGCCTTGCTTGAGGCCGATGTTGCCTTGCCTGTTGTAAAGGACTTTATCAAGAAAGTTCGTGAGCGTGCAGTTGGGCATGAGGTCATTGATACCCTTAATCCTGCCCAACAGATTATTAAAATCGTTGATGAGGAATTGACAGCTGTTTTAGGTTCTGATACGGCTGAGATTATCAAGTCTCCTAAAATTCCGACGATTATCATGATGGTTGGTTTGCAGGGGGCTGGTAAAACAACCTTTGCAGGTAAATTGGCCAACAAACTCAAGAAGGAAGAAAATGCCCGTCCTTTGATGATTGCGGCGGATATTTACCGTCCTGCGGCTATTGACCAGCTTAAGACCTTGGGGCAACAGATTGATGTTCCTGTCTTCGCTCTTGGGACAGACGTTCCAGCTGTTGAGATTGTTCGTCAAGGTTTGGAACAAGCCCAAGCTAACCATAATGACTATGTCTTGATTGATACGGCAGGTCGTTTGCAGATTGATGAGCTTTTGATGAATGAGCTTCGTGACGTGAAAGTACTAGCTCAACCAAATGAAATTCTGCTCGTCGTTGATGCCATGATTGGTCAAGAAGCAGCCAATGTTGCGCGTGAGTTCAATGCTCAGTTGGAAGTGACTGGGGTTATCCTTACTAAGATTGATGGCGATACTCGTGGTGGTGCTGCTCTATCTGTTCGACACATTACTGGAAAACCAATCAAGTTCACTGGTACAGGTGAAAAGATTACGGACATTGAAACCTTCCACCCAGACCGCATGTCTAGCCGTATCCTTGGCATGGGGGATATGCTCACTTTGATTGAGAAAGCTTCTCAAGAATACGATGAGCAAAAAGCCCTTGAAATGGCGGAGAAGATGCGCGAAAACACCTTTGATTTCAATGATTTCATTGATCAGTTGGATCAGGTACAAAACATGGGGCCTATGGAAGACTTGCTCAAGATGATTCCAGGTATGGCCAACAACCCAGCACTTCAAAACATGAAGGTGGATGAACGCCAGATTGCTCGCAAACGTGCCATTGTGTCTTCCATGACACCTGAAGAACGTGAAAACCCAGATTTGCTAAATCCAAGCCGTCGCCGTCGTATCGCTGCTGGTTCTGGAAATACCTTTGTTGAAGTTAATAAATTCATCAAGGACTTTAACCAGGCTAAACAGCTCATGCAAGGTGTCATGTCTGGAGATATGAACAAAATGATGAAGCAAATGGGAATCAATCCAAACAACCTTCCTAAAAATATGCCAAATATGGGAGGAATGGATATGTCTGCCCTTGAAGGAATGATGGGACAAGGTGGTATGCCTGACTTGTCAGCTCTCGGAGGAGCAGGAATGCCAGATATGAGCCAGATGTTTGGTGGCGGACTCAAGGGTAAAATCGGTGAATTTGCCATGAAACAGTCCATGAAACGCATGGCTAACAAAATGAAGAAAGCGAAGAAGAAACGCAAGTAAAAGGGATAGAATAGTTGTTTTCTTCAGACTGAAGATAACCAGTCTATTTGTCGATTACAGTGGATTGAAGAAAAACTAACATCTAGAAAGGACCAAATTTAGTCCTTTCTTTTTTTGTGTTGAGAGCATTGAAAATACTTTTCTCATAGTTATCAAAGTTTTTCAAACCAAATTTAAAGCTTTTGAGATACTTAATGATATTGTTACATTTTTTTAATTTGTATTAGACTACGCTAAATGAAGACCGTTAAAAGATTTTTTCTTTATTCTTGAGCATTGTTTTAAAGAAGGTTTGAAAAAAATCTTGAATCTGCTTTAGATTTTATTCAAAGAGTCCTAACGATTCTTTAAGAACTTTATTTTGTTATTTATACAATAAAATCCGAACATTATATTTCGATTTATAAAATAATTTGACAAAAACTGTACTTTAGTTTATAATGAATTAAGGAAACGTCGGAAAAGGCGTAGTGATGCGAGAGCATAGGTAGGTCATTACAAAAGAAACGAGACATCGATATGTTAAATGAATTTCCAATTTTTGATTACGAAGATATTCAATTGATTCCAAATAAATGTGTCATTAAAAGCCGTGCAGAAGCGGATACAAGTGTCACTCTAGGAAATTACACCTTTAAACTACCTGTTGTGCCAGCTAATATGCAGACGATTTTGGATGAAAATGTAGCAGAGCAATTGGCTAAAGGTGGTTACTTCTACATTATGCACCGTTTTGATGAGGCAGGACGTATTCCTTTTATTAAGCGAATGCACGATCAAGGGCTTATTGCTTCTATCTCTGTTGGTGTTAAGGATTATGAGTATGATTTTGTTAGCCAGCTCAAGGCTGATGCTCCTGAGTACATCACGATTGACATTGCCCACGGTCATGCGGATAGCGTGATTTCTATGATTCAACACATCAAGAAAGAATTGCCAGATACTTTTGTCATTGCTGGAAATGTGGGAACACCAGAAGCTGTGCGTGAATTGGAAAATGCTGGTGCGGATGCTACTAAGGTTGGTATCGGTCCTGGTAAGGTTTGTATTACCAAGGTTAAGACTGGTTTTGGTACAGGTGGTTGGCAGTTGGCTGCTCTACGCTGGTGTGCTAAGGCTGCACGTAAACCGATTATCGCTGATGGTGGGATTCGTACTCATGGTGATATTGCCAAGTCTATCCGCTTCGGTGCCAGCATGGTCATGATTGGTTCCCTCTTTGCAGGACATATCGAAAGTCCAGGGAAAACGATTGAAGTCGATGGTGAACAGTTCAAAGAGTACT
>CAJZGT010000171.1 GCA_916048145.1 uncultured Streptococcus sp. | reverse complement strand
GGACATAGGTCAGAATGGTATCCAGTAGCTTATCATCTAAGCCTGTACGAGGAGGATCTACTATCAGGGCATCTGCTCGGTAGCCATCTTGATACCAGCGTGGAATAATCTCTTCTGCTGTTCCCACTTCGTAATGGGTATTGTCAAATCCCATTTTTTTAGCATTTCGCTTGGCATCTTCTATGGCTTCCGGAATAATATCCATTCCTCTGAGACTCTTGACCTTCTTTGCGAAGGCAAATCCGATCGTCCCAACACCGCAATAGGCATCGATCAGATGGTCTTCTTTACTGACATCCAGAGCCTTAACTGCTTCACTATAGAGAATTTCTGTCTGCTCCGGATTAAGTTGATAAAAAGCTCGGGGCGAGAGAGAAAACTCATAGTCGAGTACTCCTTCTTGAATGCTCTCTTGGCCCCAGATAATTTCCGTCTTTTCACCATAGATTTCACTTGTTTTTTCTGTATTTGTATTGACGGCAACCGTGACGACTTCTGGAAAAGCCTTGACTAGGTCTTTGACTAGTTGATTCAAATTAAGCTGGCGATTCGTGACGATGATTATCTGGACTTGTCCTGTTTTTCTTGCTCGACGTACCATGATGGTACGAACGCCTAACGTTTTTCTCTCATCTGTAATTGGAATTTGGTGGTAAGTAAGAAGTTCAGCTAGGCAATTCGCTATCACTTGGGTTTCCTTATCTTGTACCAAGCAATCTTTTAACTCTACGAGGTAATGAGAGTTTTGCGCATACAAACCTGCCTTGACCTGATTTTTAAATTTTCGAGTCTGGAATTGAAGCTTAGCACGGTAGTACTTTGGTTCCTGCATTCCGATAGTTGGACGGATTTCATAGTTTTCATATCCTGCAGGAGCAAATTTTTTCAGGGCTTGATGGAGCAGATCCGTTTTGAACTCTAACTGTTTATCGTAGTGGAGGTGCATGATTTGGCAACCACCACATTCATTATAAATCGTACAAGCTGGCACGACTCGAAATTTAGACTTCTTATTAACCTTTAGTAATTTGGCTTCAACAAAGTTACGTTTAATAGAAGTAATTTGACAATAGATGTCTTCTCCTTTGAGGGCGCCTGGCACAAAAACGAGGGTTTTCTGATAGAAACCGATTCCCTCACCATTGATGCCCATCCGCTTGATTTTTAAAGGTATTTTTTGTTTGACTTTCAGATTCATACCCCTATCTTATCACATTTTAGGGTATAATAGAACTATGAAAATCACAAAACTTGAAAAGAAAAAACGTCTCTACTTGATGGAACTAGATGGACAGCAAACCTCTTATATCACGGAAGATACCATTGTCCGTTTTATGCTATCTCGAGATAAGGTCATTAGTAAAGAGGAACTTACCGATATTCAGGACTTTGCCCAGTTCTCTTATGGTAAAAATCTCGCCCTCTACCATCTATCATTTAAAGCTCGAACCGAAAAGGAAGTTCGTGAGTATCTGAAAAAGTATGATCTTGATGAAAAAATCACTAGTCAAGTTATCGCTAATCTTAAAGAAGACAACTGGATTAATGATCGTCAGTATTCCTACTCTATTATCAATGCCAATCAACTTTCTGGAGATAAGGGACCTTATGTGCTAGCTCAAAAACTATCTCAAAAAGGGATTGCCAAATCAACTATTGAAGAGGTTTTAAAGGATTTTGATTTTTCAGAGGTTACTCATCGTGTGGCGGAGAAACTACTTAAAAAATACACAGGAAAGCTTCCCGCTCGTGCCTTGCAGGATAAGATTATTCAAAACTTGACCAACAAAGGCTTCTCCTATGCTGATGCTAAAAATGCCTTTGACGACTTGGATAGTCAAGTTGACCAAGAAACGACTCAAGAACTTATTTTTAAAGAGCTAGACAAACAATATGCTAAGTATGCTCGAAAGTATGAAGGATACGAACTTAAACAACGTTTAACCCAAGCTTTAGCTCGGAAAGGCTATGATTTTTCGGATATAGCAAGCGCTCTCAGAGAATATCTTTAATATTTTCGTGTAAAATTCAAAAAAATTAGACCAATTTATGATATAATAGTAAACGATAAACTTATAAATTGTAGAAAGTTGGTTAGTTATGAAGCTTCCAAAAGAAGGCGACTTTATTACAATTCAAAGTTATAAGCATGATGGGAGTCTCCACCGAACTTGGCGGGACACCATGGTACTAAAAACAACAGAAAACGCCATTATTGGTGTCAACGATCATACACTTGTTACCGAAAGTGATGGTCGTCGTTGGGTCACTCGAGAACCTGCTATTGTTTACTTTCACAAGAAATATTGGTTTAATATCATTGCCATGATTCGTGATAATGGAATTTCCTACTATTGCAATATGGCTAGCCCCTACTATCTGGATGAAGAAGCACTGAAGTATATTGATTATGATTTGGATGTTAAAATTTTTACAGATGGAGAAAAACGTCTCTTGGACGTTGAGGAGTATGAGCGTCACAAACGTAAAATGGATTATTCTGATGACTTAGACTATATTTTAAAAGAACATGTCAAAATTCTTGTTGATTGGATTAACAATGGACGTGGTCCTTTCTCAGAAGCCTATGTAAACATTTGGTACAAGCGCTATGTAGAACTAAAGAATCGGTAAAGTTGTCAAACTAGGGTGAAAACCCTGGTTTTTTTAGTTGAAAAACCCAGCTTTTCAGCTGGGGTGATTTCTATATATCTAATTTCGTAACAGTAAATTTGATGTGGGAATAGTCTTTTTCAACATCCTTATCCAGCAAGAAAGCTGTGGCGTCCTTCTTAACTTGAACCAGGTCAATATTCTGAGCTTGGGCTGCATAGACGCATCCACAATAACATTGACGATAGAT
This sequence comes from uncultured Streptococcus sp., assembly GCA_916048145.1. GTDB lineage: Bacteria > Bacillota > Bacilli > Lactobacillales > Streptococcaceae > Streptococcus. Next base: position 29 of record CAJZGT010000171.1, on the reverse strand, counting down.
ATCATACTCTTCACACATCTCTACTGAAC
>CAJZGT010000170.1 GCA_916048145.1 uncultured Streptococcus sp. | reverse complement strand
TCTTGACCAAATACTTGGCTACCTTTTGCTGCACCAGTTAAGACTTCATAAGTACCACCAAGAGCTGTGTAGTTCATTGGGATAGTCAACATGTGGTGAAGACCAAATGGCAAGAGCAAGCGTTCCAATGTACCATACAAGAATGGTGCAAGGATTGGAGCAGTTTCTTGTGAGTTAGCAATCCAGATACCAAAGCTATTAATACCAGTTTGCACAAGTGGCCAGAAAGCTGAAAGTACGATTGCAGCGATTACTGAACGCAGAATAACTACAAATGGTACAAAACGTTTTCCGTTAAAGAATGAAAGTGCATCAGGAAGCTTACGGAAGTTATAGTATTTATTATAAGCAGTTGCTCCAATAAAACCAGAAATAATCCCTACGAAGACACCCATGTTAAGTGCTGGGGCTTCCATAACACTAATGAAGTAATCAGCAACCTTGATTGATCCACCAAAGAGTGTTGTTACCATAGCTTCTGGATTTTTCAACATATCTCCTGATACGCCAAAGATTGTACCAGTAATACGATTAATTAGGATAAAGGCAAGACCTGCCGCAAACGCACCACCAGCACGTTCCTTAGCCCAGCTTCCTCCAATAGCGAGGGCAAACAAGATATGAAGGTTAACGATAACTCCCCAACCGATTTGCTCTAGTACACCACCAGTAATAACGAGTGGGGCAAAGTTAGGGTTGATCATCACAAGTGACTTACCGATTGAAATCATCAAACCAGCAGCCGGCATAACAGCGATAACCACCATCAAAGCCTTACCGAATTTTTGCCAAAACTCGAAAGACAAGACATTTTTGAATGTATCTTTCATCATTCAAATCTCCTTTATTTTTATTTAGGCAAACGTTTTACGAAAACGTTTGCACTTAACTATGTATTAATTATACCACTTTAATTTTTTTTGTAAAGGCTTTTATAAAAAAAATAGAGAAAAAAGAGAAAGTTTTTACACTTCCTCTTTTATATTTACATTATTATTCTAGTATTTCAAGAAATATAGTATTAAATCTTTAGGAAACGTCTCATTGATATACCAGATCCAATTGAACCAATAAAGATACCGATAACAAAAAGAAGTGCAATCATGAGAGGTATAAATATATCTGGTGTAATCATTGACAAGTTTTGTCCAATCAATGATTTATTTACAGATTGATAAACCATATTGTAAACAAAGAAAACTAAAACTGATGGAATTGCAGCACCAAACAAACCGATAAAGGCACCTTCTAATAAGAATGGACCTCTGATATAACCATTTTTAGCCCCCACCAAACGCATGATTTGAATTTCACGACTACGTGAAATAATTGTAATACGAATAGTGTTGGAAATTAAGAACACTGCTATAAAGATCAACAGACCAGCTATAACTAATCCCCAAACACGAATGAAGGAAGCAAGTTGGAAAAGACGCTGGGTATTTGCACCGCCATCTTGAACTTCTGACACACCTTCAATTTTTTTAGCCTCTTCAGCTACTTTTTGGACATCACTTGGGGTATTTGTATCTACTACGTAAGCATCGTAGAGTGGATTGGCATCCCCTTCAAAAACTTTCCAATCATCGCCCATCGTTTCAGTTAATTTCTGATACTGCTCTTCTTTACTTGAGAAGGTAACACTTTTAACAGTGGGCATAGCTTTCAAAGAATCATATACCTTATGGTAATCATTATTGGTTACTGTTTGACCTTCTTTTACAACAGTCTCACTATTGTCGGCTACATCCTTACGAATGTATACCATCACTCGGACATTGTTTTCAATATCGGTAGCCAATTTTGCAGTGTTAAAGATAACAGATGCAAACAAGGCAACAAGTGTCAAAGTAATCATAACCGAACTGACAGCTGCTACTGTCATCCAGCCATTTCGTTTCAAACTTTTTAATGATTCAAATAAATGACGAAAAAATCTACTAATCATCGTATCCATATTCTCCTTTAGCTTCGTCACGAACGACACGGCCATTTTCAATGGCAATGACACGGTGGCGCAAGGTATTTACAATCTGACTGTTGTGGGTAGCCATCAAGACAGTTGTACCTTGGAGATTGATGCGTTCCAACAAATTCATGATTTCCCATGAATTATCTGGGTCCAAGTTTCCTGTTGGTTCGTCCGCAATCAATACTTTGGGATTGTTTACAATAGCACGCGCAATCGCAATCCGTTGTTGTTCTCCCCCCGAAAGTTCATTTGGAAAAGAACGAACCTTATGCTTCAATCCAACCAAGTCTAAAACTTCCATAACACGTTTTTTGATATTACGGCGACTCTCACCAATAACTTCCATTGCATAGGCAATATTTTCATAAACGGTTTTCTTTGGCAAGAGTTTATAGTCTTGAAAGACCACCCCAACACTACGACGTAGAAGCGGAATATCTTTCTTCTTGATTTTAACTAGATTAAAATCTGCTACTGTTAAGCTTCCTTTTTCGATTTTGACTTCTCGGTACAAAGATCTAATAAATGTTGACTTTCCTGCTCCTGAAGGTCCTACGATGTAAACAAATTCCCCTGGTTGAACGCTTACCGAAACACCACGTAGGGCAGTCGTTCCGTTGTCGTATTTTTTGACGACATCTCTCATTTCAATAATTGACATGTAAGTTCCTTTCTATCTTAGCTGATTCTCCACTTGAGATAGGCATCGATAAAACCATCTAGGTCTCCATCCATAACCTTATCTACTTGTGCAACTTCAAAGCTAGTTCGGTGATCTTTTACCATAGTATATGGCGTGAAAACATAAGAACGGATTTGACTTCCCCATGTGATTTCCTTTTTCTCACCTTTAAGGGAATCGACTTCCGCAGCTTTCTTTTCTTGCTCCATTTGATAGAGCTTAGCCTGCAACATCTTCATGGCACG
>CAJZGT010000169.1 GCA_916048145.1 uncultured Streptococcus sp. | reverse complement strand
CTTGTACTTCTTCGTACAAACCTTCAACCAAGATACGGCCATCTGCGGCACGAAGGGACTGTAGGGCTTGAAGGAGGTACCAAGGAGCTGATTCCACAACTCCTCCATAACTAGAGTGGATATCCACATCCGCACTTTTTACCTTGGCATCAAAGGTCACAATCCCCTTATTTCCACCAGAAATTTCTAACTGCTCCAAGGCATTCTTGGTCCCTTGTTCCCAAACTAACAAATCTGCACCACGGAGTTTATCCGCATGCTTTTCTAGATACTTATCTAGGTCTGTTGAAGCCGATTCCTCCGCTCCCTCCATGATAAAACTGATATTAACAGGCAAATCATCATGGTGCTGCATGTATTTTCTCAAAGCACTCAAACGAGCTGTGATATGACCCTTATCATCGTCAACCCCACGCCCATACATGAAGCCATTGCGCACTGAAAGAGTAAAGGGATCCTCTGTCCAGATCTGATCCCCATCCGCTGGCACAGTGTCATAGTGGTTATAGAAAATCAGAGTCTTAGCATCTGGACGCGAACTCTTGAAATGCGCCATGACAAAGGGAGCCGTATAAGTCTCATCAATCTCCACTTCAGCCCCAACACGTTTGAAAATCTCACCCAGATAGTTAGCAACTTCTTTGAGACCCACCTGTTGGGCAAAGACCGACTTCTTAGAAATCAAGGTACGCAAAACCTCAAAATAATGCTGGGCCACATGATCCTTTTCAAATTTTTCAATCTGTTCTTGTTCGCTAGGAAAAACCATATTCTCTCTACCTTTCTATGAACCTATAGTCTTCTTTACAATCCATGCTCTATACAAAAGCAAGAGGTGGAATTTTCTCTCCCACCTCCCTGTTTCTTATTACCAAACTGGTTGATCCAAACCGTCTGATGTTTCTTCGATAACTTTTTTCACGTCATCTGTGTGGTAAGCTGCGATCACTTTCTTGATAGCATCAGCCTTAGGTGATGTTTCCCAATCTTTTTTCGCAACGATGATGTTGTACCATTGTTTTGAGTTTTCATCAGCTTGTTCTTTGAAAAGTGCTTTCTTGTAGTCCAATTTTGCTTCTGTAACGAAGGTATTGTTTACAACGGCAGCGTCAACTGATGACAATGAACGAGCTGTTTGGCTAGCGTCCAATTCAGTGATTTTCAAGTTCTTTGGATTTTCTTTGATGTTAGCAACTGTTGCAAGAGCAGTTCCTGAAACGTCCAATTTAATCAAGCCAGCTGATTGAAGCAAGTAAAGCGCACGACTTTCGTTTGTAGCATCGTTCGGTACAGCGATTTCTCCGTTTGCTGGGATGTCTTCTACTTTAGTGTACTTGTTGTCACTTCCATTCAAACCTGAGTAAAGACGGATTGGAGAGATGTAAGTATCTGCAATCGCTACAAGGTCTTTCCCGTTTTCTTTGTTCCAGTTGTTCAAGAAGTTATAGTGTTGGAAAGCGTTCAAATCTACTTCGCCATCAGCAGTTGCCTTGTTTGGTTGTGAGTAGTCTGTGAACTCTGTAAATTCCAAAGTAATACCGTCTTTTTTAACCAATTCTTGGATTTTGTCCCAACGTTTTTCTTCAGAACCGCTACGGTTAACAGTTGCGATTTTGATAGTTGTTGCATTGTCTGCTTTCTTTTCTGAGTTTCCGCAAGCTGCAAGAGCCAAACCTGCGACTGTAGCAAGGGCTGCTACACCAAGCCATTTTTTAATTTTCATGATTCTTTCTCCTTAAAAATAATACCGTACTAGTATCTCACAATTTGTTTGATTTCACAAATTGTTATTATATAGTCAGATATATAGTTTAAAACTATATCCCTAAAAACTGAGAAATCACCCACCTGACTCAGAATGGATGATTTCAAGAAATTATTTAATATCAGCTTCTGCTGGTAAATAAGTGTCTCCGAAGAATTGTTTAGACAACTTTTCAAGAGTTCCGTCTTTGTAGAGTTCTTGGATACGTTTGTCTACAAATGATTTCAACTCATCTTGACCTTTAGCAAGAAGTGGGTAAACGTAAGGTTGTTGGTCGCTTGGAAGTTCGATCACTTTCAAGTTGTCCAAACCTTGGTCCTTGATGACTGTTTCAACACCGATTTTATCAAAAATCTTGTAGTCAAACTGGCCATCGCTCAAGCGTCCCATGATTTGTTGGAAGTCTGCTTTAGTATACTTTAGGACAGTTGGATTATCTGAATGTTGTTTGTTGTAGTCTTCTAGCTGTTTAGCAGATGTTGTCCCTTGAACAACTTCTGTTGATTTTCCACCGATATCATCAAGCGATTTGATGCTAGGGTCATCTTTTTTCACTACAAGAACGTTAGGGTTTTTAGCAGTTGGAGCTGCATAAAGGTATTTTTCAGCACGTTCTTTAGTGTAGCTGATGTTGCTAACAGCCATATTGTAACGGTCGGCATCAAGTCCTGCAAAGACTCCTGACCACTCTGTCTTCTCAAACTTGACATCATACTTGTCAGAGTCTTTAAAGATAGCGCGAACCACTTCAATTTCGTAACCAGTCAATTCGCCATTTTCTTCATAGTTGAATGGTTTTGGTGTAGCATTAGTTGCAACGATAATTTCTTTCTTGCTAGCTGCTTCTCCTTCTTTCTTAGCACCACCTGAGCAAGCTGCTAACACACCTGCAGCAACAAGGCCTAAGGCAGCAAGAGATGAGTATTTAACGATTTTTTTCATGTCATTTCCTCCAAAATAGAATACCTTATAATCTTAACAGAAAAAGAGCATTTACGCCATTATATGATATCTATCTCTGTGATAGGTTTTCTTTATGGCTAATTTATACTCAATGAAAATCAAAGAGCAAACTAGGAAGCTAGCCACAAGCTGTACTTGAGTACGGTAAGGCGACGCTGACGTGGTTTGAATTTGATTTTC
>CAJZGT010000168.1 GCA_916048145.1 uncultured Streptococcus sp. | reverse complement strand
CGGTCCTTGTGGCCAACCAATCCATACTTGCAACATCGTTGCACATCTTATTTAGGAGGTTCAGTAATGAACAAGAAACAATGGCTAGGCCTTGGTCTAGTTGCAGTAGCAGCAGTTGGACTTGCTGCATGTGGTAACCGCTCTTCTCGTAACGCAGCTTCATCTTCTGATGTGAAGACAAAAGCAGCAATCGTCACTGATACTGGTGGTGTTGATGACAAATCATTCAACCAATCAGCTTGGGAAGGTTTGCAAGACTGGGGTAAAGAACACAATCTTTCAAAAGATAAAGGTTTCACTTACTTCCAATCAACAAGTGAAGCTGACTATGCTAACAACTTGCAACAAGCGGCTGGAAGCTACAACCTAATCTTCGGTGTTGGTTTTGCCCTTCACAATGCGGTTGAAGAAGCAGCAAAAGACCACTCTGACATCAACTATGTCTTGATTGATGATGTAATTAAAGATCAAAAGAATGTTGCTAGCGTAACATTTGCTGATAACGAAGCTGCTTACCTTGCGGGTGTTGCAGCGGCTAAAACAACTAAAACAAAACAAGTTGGTTTTGTAGGTGGTATTGAGTCTGAAGTTATCTCACGTTTTGCTGCTGGATTTAAAGCTGGTGTTGAGTCAGTAGACCCATCTATCAAAGTACAAGTTGACTATGCTGGTTCATTTGGTGATGCTGCTAAAGGTAAAACAATTGCAGCAGCACAATACGCAGCTGGTGCGGATGTTGTTTATCAAGCAGCAGGTGGAACAGGTGCTGGTGTCTTTGCAGAAGCAAAATCACTCAATGAAAGCCGTTCTGAAAGTGAAAAAGTTTGGGTTATCGGTGTTGACCGTGACCAAGTAGCAGAAGGTAAGTACACTTCTAAAGATGGCAAAGAATCAAACTTTGTTCTTGTATCTACTTTGAAACAAGTTGGTACAACTGTAAAAGATATCTCTAACAAGGCAGAAAAAGGTGAATTCCCTGGCGGTCAAGTGATCGTTTACTCATTGAAAGATAAAGGGGTTGACTTGGCAGTAACAAACCTTTCAGAAGAAGGTAAAAAAGCTGTTGAAGATGCTAAAGCTAAAATCCTTGATGGAAGCGTAAAAGTTCCTGAAAAATAATGGATGGAAGTCATTTCTTAGGAAGCGGCCCTCGGCCGCTTTTTTAAGAGTTGAGACAAAGTCATTTTGTCTCAGTAAAGCTTGCTACTAGAGAAATTAGCAAGTTTTATTGAAATAAAATAAGACTCTGAAAGGAAGAGCACATGGCACACGAAAATGTCATTGAGATGCGTGATATTACCAAGGTGTTTGGTGAATTTGTTGCCAACGACAACATCAACCTGCACCTACGAAAAGGTGAAATTCATGCACTTTTAGGAGAAAATGGGGCTGGAAAGTCCACGCTCATGAACATGTTAGCAGGGCTTCTTGAACCAACCAGTGGTGAAATTGTGGTCAACGGTCAAGTTGTCAATCTCGATTCACCATCTAAAGCAGCTAGTTTAGGAATTGGAATGGTTCACCAGCACTTTATGTTGGTAGAAGCCTTCACAGTGGCTGAAAACATCATTTTAGGTAGTGAATTGACTAAAAATGGTGTGCTAGATATCGCTGGAGCTAGCAAAGAAATCAAGGCTCTTTCTGAACGTTATGGCTTAGCTGTTGACCCTTCTGCCAAGGTAGCAGACATCTCAGTTGGAGCCCAACAACGTGTAGAAATTTTAAAAACCCTTTATCGGGGGGCTGATATCCTTATCTTTGACGAGCCGACGGCTGTTTTGACTCCATCAGAAATTGATGAGTTGATGGCTATTATGAAAAATCTTGTCAAAGAAGGAAAATCAATTATCTTGATTACCCACAAGTTGGACGAGATTCGCGCAGTTTCTGACCGTGTTACAGTTATCCGTCGTGGGAAATCAATTGAAACAGTCGAAATTGCAGGAGCTACCAATGCTGATTTAGCAGAAATGATGGTGGGACGTTCTGTTTCCTTTAAAACAGAGAAGCAAGTCTCTCAACCAAAAGAAGTTGTCTTGTCTATTAAAGACTTGGTGGTCAATGAAAACCGCGGTGTCCCAGCTGTGAAAAATCTGTCCTTGGATGTTCGTGCTGGAGAGATTGTTGGTATTGCGGGGATTGATGGAAATGGTCAGTCTGAACTGATTCAAGCCATCACAGGTCTTCGCAAGGTTGAATCTGGAAGCATTGAGCTAAAAGGAGATTCAATTGTAGGCTTGCACCCACGTCAGATTACAGAGTTGAGTGTGGGGCACGTTCCAGAAGACCGTCACCGTGATGGTTTGATTTTGGAAATGATGATTTCTGAAAATATTGCCCTTCAAACCTACTACAAAGAACCACATAGTAAAAATGGAATTTTGAACTATTCAAATATTACTTCTTATGCTAAAAAGTTAATGGAAGAGTTTGATGTTCGTGCTGCTAGTGAGTTTGTTCCAGCAGCTGCACTTTCAGGAGGAAATCAACAAAAAGCAATTATTGCTCGTGAAATTGATCGAGATCCTGATCTCCTTATCGTCAGCCAGCCAACTCGTGGTTTGGATGTCGGTGCTATTGAATATATCCACAAACGCTTGATTGAAGAGCGTGATAATGGTAAGGCTGTCCTTGTTGTCAGCTTTGAATTGGATGAGATTTTAAACGTCTCAGACCGTATTGCTGTTATCCACGATGGTAAGATTCAAGGTATTGTATCACCAGAAACAACCAATAAACAAGAACTTGGTGTCTTGATGGCTGGTGGAAACTTGGGAAAGGAGAAGAGTGATGTCTAAAAAATTACAACAAATTTCGGTTCCCTTGATTTCTGTATTCCTAGGAATTTTACTTGGAGCCATTGTCATGTGGATCTTCGGTTATGATGCTATTTGGGGCTACGAAGAATTGTTCTA
>CAJZGT010000167.1 GCA_916048145.1 uncultured Streptococcus sp. | reverse complement strand
TTTCCCTATCCTACTTCATTTTAAATTAAAGAAAAAATATGATAAAATAAACTGACTAGAAAAAACAAAGGAGAAACCATGTCTCAACTCTATGATATTACCATTGTAGGTGGTGGTCCCGTCGGACTTTTTGCAGCCTTCTATGCCCACCTACGCCAAGCCAAGGTCCAAATCATCGACTCCCTTCCACAACTAGGTGGACAACCTGCTATTCTCTATCCTGAAAAGGAAATCCTCGACGTTCCAGGTTTCCCAAACCTGACTGGAGAAGAATTGACCAACCGCTTGATTGAACAACTAAACGGCTTTGATACCCCTATTCATCTCAATGAAACGGTTCTTGAGATTGAAAAACAAGAGGAAGGATTTGTCATCACAACTTCTAAAGGAAGTCACCTGTCTAAAACAGTTATCATCGCTATGGGTGGCGGTGCCTTCAAACCACGTCCGCTGGAACTAGAAGGCGTTGAGGGCTATGAAAATATCCACTACCACGTTTCCAACATTCAGCAATATGCTGGTAAGAAAGTGACGATTCTTGGTGGAGGAGACTCGGCTGTGGATTGGGCTTTGGCTTTTGAAAAAATTGCGCCAACTACCCTTGTTCACCGCAGAGATAATTTCCGTGCCTTGGAACACAGTGTCCAAGCCTTGCAGGAATCATCTGTAACCATCAAGACACCATTCGTCCCTAGCCAACTCCTTGGAGATGGAAAAACGCTCGATAAACTTGAAATCACAAAAGTCAAATCTGATGAAGCAGAAACTATTGACCTAGACCACCTCTTTGTCAACTATGGTTTTAAATCTTCTGTCGGTAACCTTAAAAACTGGGGTCTGGACCTCAACCGTCACAAGATTATCGTCAACAGCAAGCAAGAATCTAGCCAAGCAGGTATCTATGCTATCGGTGACTGCTGCTACTATGACGGAAAGATAGACTTGATTGCGACAGGACTTGGAGAAGCACCAACCGCTGTCAACAATGCCATCAACTACATTGACCCTGAGCAAAAAGTACAACCAAAACACTCAACTAGTTTATAAAAAAGAACCACGAGTCCTACGATTCGTGGTTTTATAATTCATCCGCAATCTTGTTTATTTTTCTGAGTCTGTGATTGACCCCACTTTTGGTAAGGGTATTGCTGAGGCTATCTGCCAACTGTTGGATAGAGTAGTCTGGGTGCTGAATCCGCAGTTGCGCCACTTCCTGCAAATCCACTGGTAGGTTTTCTAAGCCCATGATATCTTTGATTTTACTAATATTGTTGATGGTCTTCATACTGGCAGAAACTGTCCGAGCGATATTAGCTGTCTCGGCATTATTGGCACGATTGAGGTCGTTACGGGTTTCTCGTAAAATCTTAACCCTCTCAAAATCATCACGCGCCTGCATGGCTCCGATGACTATCAAGAAATCCATAATATCTTCGGCTCGCTGGAGATAGGTCACAGCCCCCTTCTTGCGCTCAAGCACCTTGGCATCCAGTAAAAATTGCTGGAGAAGAGAGGCAAGCCCTTGCGCGTGGTCCAGATAAACAGAACTGATTTCCAACTGGTACTTACCTGATTCAGGGTCACGAATACTTCCATTTGCCAAGAAAGCACCACAGAGATAAGCACGACCCGATTCCTCATCCGAGAAAATCGCCTCATCAATACCTGTTTCTAGGCCAAAGAAAGAATCTGCCAAATGCAAATCACTTAACAAGTCCTGCACCTTTTCATCTATAAATACAGTATAGACACGATTCTTACGAAGATTACTTCTCTGGTGGTGGCGGATTTCTGATTTGATTTCGTAGAAATAGAGAAAGGACTCATAGAGGTGACGAGCCAGCTTGGCATTTTCTGTCACGACAGACAAGGTCAGGCCCGAAGTCGAGAGACCGATACTGCCAGACATCTTGATAATGGCAGATAATTCATGTCGGCTTAGATGGTGCTGACTCAGTATTTCTTCTTTTACTGCTACTGTGAAACTCATTTTCTCACCTGTATAATCCGCATCAACTCATCCACAATCAAATCCCCATCGTGGAAGGCACCCCCATTTTCCAGACGAAGGAAGTTAGATGAAATCACACGCGGAACTTGCTTACAAAGACCAGAAAAATCGTGTTCCACCTGCACCAAGTATTCATCAAAACGGTTGGAATTCATATATTCCTGAGGCACTTTTTCGATATTCACCAAAACAGTATCAATAAAAGGTCGGCCAAGGTGACGATGCAAGACCTCCACGTGGTCACTATCTGTAAAGTGTTCTGTCTCCCCACGTTGGGTCATGATATTGCAGACATAAGCGATTTCTGCCTTGGTTTCCAAAAGTGCCTGCCCGATTTCCTTAATCACGATATTGGGCAAAATCGAGGTAAAGAGGGAACCAGGTCCGAGGACAATCATGTCACTTTCAAGAATGGTCTGTACTACTCGACGGCTAGCCAGAGGCGTATCATCATTGAGGGTATTGGTCACATAGACGTGGTCAATCATGCCTGGATGGTCTGCAATATGGCTCTCTCCAGCCACTTCTGTCCCATCCTGAAAGACTGCATGAAGGGTCAAGGGATGGTCACTGGAAGGATAAATCTTCCCAGTGGTATGGAAAAATTTGCTCAGTAGCTGCATGGCATTATAGGTCGAACCCTGCATTTCTGACAGACCTGCAATAATGAGATTTCCCAATGGATGACCAGCAAAGGCTCCTGCATCTTCAGAAAAGCGATACTGAAAGACTTTCTCATAAAACTTAGGCATATCCGACATGGCCACAAGGACATTGCGGAGATCACCTGGCGGTGTCAACTGCTGCATATTTTTTCGGAGTTCACCTGAAGAACCACCATCATCTGCCACCGTTACGATAGCAGCGATTTCCACATCTTTTTCCCGCAGACTTTTTAGAATGACGGGGA
>CAJZGT010000166.1 GCA_916048145.1 uncultured Streptococcus sp. | reverse complement strand
CAACTGAGTTGGAAGTACTTCAAGAAATCAAAGCCCTTCTTGAGAAAAAATAATCTATTAAAAGAGTCTGGGACAAAAGTCTAACATTAAATATAAAAAGCGAACAAAACGAGTTATCTGACATTCAGAATTCGATTTTGTTCGTTTTTTTGTCTAATCTATCGATTTTAAAAATTTATAATAAAGAATTCCTAAAATCAAAATCTTTTTGTCCCAGCCTCTTATCATTAGTCAACTATCTGTTATCTAATCCATTCTCCACTAGTATTCACCCTATAACCATCAGGTGTAATTGTATTGACTGCTAAAGCTCCTGAGTTATATGCATAATACCATTTTCCTGAAACAGTAAACCATCCTGTTTTCATTGTTCCTGAAGAATTAAGATAATACCATTTGCCATCTATTTTTACCCAGCCAGTCTGCATTGCTCCCGAAGAACTCAAGTAATACCATACACCACTTGTTTTTATCCATCCAGTTTTCATCCATCCAGAATGGTCAAAGTAGTACCATATACCATTGATTAATTCCCAACCATCAGTTGTATATGCCCCATTATTATGTCTGTACCACCAACGACCTGAGGACTGAATCCATCCTGCCATAGACACAAATTTTTCTTTTATAATATTCGTCTCTTTAGGCTGTTTTGAGTTTTTACCGTTATCACGACTCACTTTGTCTTTATTTGCTCCCTTATCATTAGGCTTTTCAGGTACAACTTTCTTAGAAGTTGATAATGCTTTAGCAACGTTCACTACAATATCTTCTCCACCCTCGCCTCGTGACACATTTCTAATAGTTACATATACTTCGTAGTTTTTAAGATTTTCCGTCGGTACGATTCCCGCACGATAACTACCATAATCATCTAGATATTTAACTTTAACATTGTTTAGTGCTGTATCCGCTTCGTTATATGTTTTAAACGCATCTGAAATAATTTCAACAGAATCTGAAACTTTATCACGAGTTACTGTAGCATCAGCTAGTACAATTTTACTAGTCATATTAGCTAAAACTACAAGAGTCGCAACAGTAAAAAATTCAATTATAGTTTTTTTCATAAAAATTCTCCGTTCTTAAATAAATCATTCTCCCCTCATAAGGAAATGCATTTTCAACATTGTAATCTATATTCCTATAATGTGTTTCTCAAAAATTGATTCATTGTCTCTTTTTTATCCTAATTTCTTTTTCTTTACTCTTTTGGTAATTTACCTGCTTTCTCAAGCATTTTCTTGATAAGATAAGGCATCTTAACATTCTCACGACCTTTTTTCTCAATCAATTTTTTAACAAATTCTGGCATTTGTAGGTCTTGTGATTCAGCCAAAATATTTTTCGTCTCATCTGAAGGAACTAACTCATCAAAGGTTTCTTCTTCTGGGAGAAATTCCTTAAATTCTTTGTCCTCATTAACTCTGACGGTATTAACCAAGGCATCAATCAAGCGAGAATCTGTATTTGGCATTGGTGGACGATGGTAGTTCACCCCAAATTCCTGACACAAGTCATAACATTCTACATCGTTGTCAAACAAGACTTCAATGTGCTCACTTATAAAACTAATAGGAACAAAAATATAATGGTCTGGATGTTCTTTCTGTTCTCTGAGATACTCCAAGACATCAGGTTTAATCCATGGAATCCCGATATCACTTTCACTTTGCCAAGTGTTAGTATATTGCTCAGAGCTCAAACCTAGTTTTTCAGCGACTAGCTTGCTATTTTCAAAAATTTGATCGATATAAGGATCTCCAAAATCCAAGGCAAAAATGGGCACACTGTGGGCTGAAAAGATGACTTTAAAGCTATCCTGCTTTACTTCTTCTTTTAAAATATTAGCAATTTCATCTGCCCAATAGTTTAAGAGTGCTTCTTCTTGATACCAGTCCTTGATAACTAAAAATTTAATTTGTTTGCTTTCTAAAAATTTCTCGTAGCCCATGACAGAGTAGAAAGAATAATGAGGCTCCAAAATCAAGCAAATACACTGCTCGATTCCGTCTGCTTCCATCTGACTTATCACATCTGGAATAAAGGGTCTAGAAAACTTATTAGCAAAATAAACACTATACTCATTCCCCAGCCTAGCTTCTACCAAGGCAACCTCTTCTCGGGTAATTTTTTGCAGAGGTGTGCCTCCAATTAGTACATAATTATCATAGAGAGTTTGAATCTCGTGGTCTTGAGGTCTCACTCCACGACGAATATTTGTGAAAAAATCAGCCACACCTTCAAAGGTAATCTCTTCTGGCGAACCGAAAGTCATCATTAAAATTGCTTTTTTCATAATTGCTTCCTTGTGATATTTTTATCAAGTTTATTTTATCATGAATTCGTTGATAAGTAAACGCTAACATAGCAAATTTCCTTAACTTCTGTCTTTTGTTTTTCTTTTCTTTATATGATACAATGGAAAAAATGAATTCAAAAGGAGTTTTTTATGACTTACCCCAATCTCTTGGACCGCTTCTTAACCTACGTTAAGGTCAACACGCGCTCTGATGAACACTCTACTACTACTCCAAGTACGCAGAGTCAGGTTGACTTCGCGACAAATGTCCTAATTCCTGAAATGAAACGTGTTGGATTACAAAACGTCTACTACCTTCCAAATGGTTTTGCAATTGGTACCTTGCCAGCCAACAATCCATTTTTAACACGTAAGATTGGCTTTATATCTCACATGGATACTGCTGATTTTAATGCCGAAGGAGTCAATCCACAGGTAATTGAAAACTACGATGGTGGTGTGATTGAACTAGGAAATTCTGGTTTCAAACTCGATCCAGCTGACTTTAAGAGTCTTGAGAAATATCCAGGACAAACGCTCATCACAACCGATGGAACAACCTTACTAGGTGCTGATGACAAGTCAGGGATTGCTGAAATTATGACTGCTATTGAATATCTGACTGCT
>CAJZGT010000165.1 GCA_916048145.1 uncultured Streptococcus sp. | reverse complement strand
CCTCGTTTATCTATTCTATTTTACACAATTTTTCACAAAAAAGCTAGTTAAAATCGACAAGTTCTGACAGTCAGAAAGTAAAGTCCTCTCATCCTGACTAGGAACTTCTATAATTCATTACTTTTTATTTGCAAAAATAGAGGTTCTAAAATCATTTGTTTGGTCTAGGTAGGCTTTAAAGACTGCTCTCTTAAGTTTATGAACTGCACTATCAGTTTCTGGGTTATAGTTACTCCAACGAGGACCTGTAGCATCCTGTAAAACAGCTTGGTCCATCAGTTCTTGCAACTCATTTACTCTTTGAATTGTTTTCGTGGCATTGCTCATCCATGATTGCGTCGGATCTTTAAAAGTAATTTTATTCAAATGATCAAACTGAGCAACGCGCTCTTGATACATAGCTTTTTTAAAGGCTGCCCAAGATGAATACTGACCACCAAATAGCTTTTCTAAAACAAACTTATCTGTCACTAATCCTTGCTTTTTACCGTAGAGGTTGATTGTCTGACCATTTTGTTTAGCAATTTCTTCATATTGGTTGGAAATATATGGGACCATACCATCTTTAAATCCTTTAGCAGCTAAGAGTTCATAAGCTATCCGGCGTCCCATAAGATCTCCAGGAGTTCCTTTCTCACTACTCAATGCTGAAAAGATTGGTGCAAAGAGTTTAATCGTAAAATAGCCATTTCTCTCATAAGTGCCAGTCTGATACTCACGAGCCGAAAGAATATTATTGTCAATCAAACTATCAAAGTTCGTCAATTTTTTAGCTTCATCTTCAGTCAAATTTTTCACAACATTAGTAGCATAAACATCATTTCCATCAGCAGGATCTGTTAGATAGTGGTTCTCGATTTTTCTGAGAGCTTCCATTTTCTGGGAAACATTCAGTTTCTTAACGATTGATTGCCCTTCAAGATATTCCAACAGATAGATGAGGTCAAACATGTTATGAACATATTTCTGGAGATCGGCTGCATCTTTGAATCGTTCCGTCGGATCTAAGACTTGTAGACGGGATCCTTCCATGCTATCTGATTTTGAATGTTTCAAGATTGAGTTAATGGTAATGGTTGCATCATTTGGATGATCTGGCGCTTGTAATAAGCCTTTAGCAAAGAACTCAGGACCAAGACCACTTCTTCTACCATAGCCACCAAGATAGATATCCTGATCTGAATCATGGGTCATCTCATGGGTATACGTAATAGCTCCATCCTTATCCAACATACGGTAAGACATATAATAGACACCATCTCCTGTTGCGTATGCACCGTGATGATTATGAACCACCTTGTTACCAACTGGTCCAAAGAAATGTTGCATTGCAGGATTTGAATTCTCAAAGTCTGCGATTGTTGAAGCCTTTCCTTCAGTATGATCATCACCAAATTTATAGGCATCATAAAGCAGGATCGTACGATAGAGTTTTTCACGTGACTGTTCATCCAAAATACGATACCAATAATCATAGTGATCTCGCTGACGCTTGGCTGTTTCACGCGCATTATCTTCAACAAACTTATTGAGTTCATCTCCAGCCTTGTAGTCACTGTTGCGGTAGCGATCGTAAGCCCCAAATCCTAGGCTAGACAAGGTTGAGATGACAAATACAGATCTTTCTGGCAAGGTAAGGAGAGGCAAGACCATATTGCGGTATTTCCAAGTACTACTAGTAATTCGGTCATAAACACCGATAGAATACTTAGTCCCTGCTTGCTCTTGCTTGGCTTTGACCTCTGCAATAGTGGATTTTTCTTCGACAATGAAAGCTTTAGTCTGTTTTTTAAACCAGTCATTGTTGCTAGTGTTTGGTAAAAAGACTTTTCGGTAATTTTCTAGCGTGCTAAACAAATCTGTCGTTCCATGATGGCTGGCAAGACTGATACCATAAGTATCAACGTTGTTCTTAGCAAGCAGATTATTAAATCCTGATTTCCCTAACTCAATCAAAGTATCTAACGGAGATGCATTTCCTTTGCCAAAGAAATCAAGGTGATACAAGACCAAGTCTTTAATATTAACCTGACCATAGCTAAAGTTATACCAACGCTCTAAGTAGCTCATGCCAAGAAGTAAGGCTTCCTTGTTGCGCTTGATTTTATCTACGATGTAACCTGTCATTACTTGATTGTTTTCCACTAGACCAGCATCCGCTGACAAGAGTTTTCTCAGACTTTCTTCTAGGTGTTCCTTCGTTTTAGTAAACTGTTCTTCTAAATAGAGCTCGGTTTGCTTCACTTTGGGTGAGATACCGAGTGTGTTTCTGAGCTCATCTGAGTGATAATCTACCTGCTTCAATTCTCGCAAAACTTGCTGGATAATCGTTTCTTGATTATACAAGAATTGGTTTGGCGTATAGAGAAGCCCCGTATCTCCTAGACTATATTCTGCTAACTTAGCAAAATCAGTCTGGTACTTGAGCTGGAATGTTTCAGAGGAATGATCCTGGTAATGGAGCAAGAGTTTGTTTGCAGTCTGTTTGTTGGAAACAATATCTGTGATGACTTGGTCATCCTTCATCATGACTGCTGACAAGAGTTCTTTTTGATATAAAAGACTATTCTCGTTAACTAGGTTTCCGTATTTGACGATGGTTGCCTTGTTGTAGAAAGGTAGCAATTTTTCAATGTTCTTATAAACCAAGGCGCGCTGAGATTGATAATGCTTCACCTTAGAAAAATCACTTTCTTTACTACCACTTGTTGAAAGAGGCTCCACTGTTGGAGGAGTGAGAGGATTGATTTCTGCTTTTTTATTAGTCACTTCAGAAGCATCTAAAATTGTTCCTCTTTCTACAAATGATTCCTTGCTGACGACTTCTTCCCTGACCAAGGTGACATTGTAGACTCTATTAGCTTTGTTGCTGAATGTATTAGCCACCTTCATTTCATTATAGTGGTAACCGGTAATAGCATTCCCGTTGGTTACATTGACATCACTTAGTACAT
>CAJZGT010000164.1 GCA_916048145.1 uncultured Streptococcus sp. | reverse complement strand
AAACTAGAGGCAAACTGCTGGTCTCCATAAAAGTCTTCCAAGGCCGACTCAACAAGAGCTAATTTTTCTTGCTTCTTCATTCAAAATCACTTTCTGTTCCGTCTTCTTGCATAACCTTGACCAAGGTCTTTTCAGCCTTGTCCAGCGTCGCTTGGAGCTCTTTTGACAAGACCATACCCTTTTGAAAGGCCGCAATCGCATCTTCCAGAGCAATTTCACCATTTTCCAAACTTTGGACAATGGTCTCCAGTTCTGCTAGATTTTCCTCAAATTTCTTTTGTTTTGACATCTTTAACCTCTAATTCTACTTGACCATCTCGCATCAAAAGCGTCACTTGGTCTTTTTTCTTCAAACTCTCAACCGAATCTACAACGGACTCTTCTTTCTTGACAATAGCATAGCCACGAGCCACGATTCGACTGGTATCCAACATGAGCAAGGCTTCTGAAAGTCGTTTGACCTCAGCAACCTTGGCATCATAAACCAGCGCCATTTGGCTACGTAAGAACTTGTCCAACTGACCTAAACGATCTTGATAACGTTGAATTTTGGTAACAGGTGATAATTGTACCAGTCGATGCGTCCTTGCTTGGACGACTTGTTGGTTATCAGAAATCCGCGTTCGCAAACTTTGTTTTAAGCGCAGTTGCAGTTGGTCCAAGCGTTGCAAATAACCGTCATACAAGCGCTCTGGTTGTCTAAAAATAACAGACTGACTGCATTTTTTCAAAGCTTCTTGTTTCTTAGATAGGACATTTCGGACTGCTGTTGCCATCCGTTTTTCTTGATTTTGCAAATGAGCTAATAGATCCAACTTGGTCACAGGTGTTGCTAGTTCAGCTGCAGCTGTTGGTGTGGCAGCGCGACGATCTGCAACAAAATCTGCCAAGGTCACATCTGTCTCATGCCCCACACTAGAAATAACTGGCAAACGAGATTCAAAAATAGCTCGTACCACAATTTCTTCGTTAAAGGCCCAAAGATCCTCGATAGAACCTCCACCACGACCAATGATCAGTAAGTCCAAATCGTCCCGTTGATTTGCACGCGCAATATTTCGAGCAATTTCCTCCGCAGCCCCTTCACCTTGAACCTTGGTCGGATATAGGAGAATGTCGATACCTGGAAATCGCCTGCTGACGGTCGTGATAATATCTCGAATAACGGCTCCACTGCGACTGGTTACTACACCAATTCTCTTAGAAAATTGGGGCAGAGGTTGCTTGAAGCTTTCTTGAAACAGGCCTTCTTCTGTCAATTTTTTCTTGAGTTGTTCAAACTGAATCGCGAGCGCACCAACTCCATCAGGCTCAGCCTTTTCAATGATGATAGAGTAGCTCCCACTCGGTTCATAAACCTGCACACGCCCAATTACATTGATCTTCATTCCCTCTTCGAGGTCGAAACCTAATTTCTGATAAATCCCTGACCATATGGTCGCTTGAATAACTGCATGGTCATCTTTTAAGGAGAAATATTGGTGAGTAGGTCGTTTACGAAAGTTGGAAACTTGACCAGTTAAATAGACCCGTTCCAAGTAAGGGTCTTTATCGAATTTCATTTTCAGATACTTGGTCAAAGTTGTTACCGATAAATACTTTTCCATCTCCACCTACTATTCATTTTCTTGCTCTTTCATGGGTATTATTATACCAAAAATATGCCTAAAAATCTCCATTTATGTACCATTATGAGTGAAAAATAAAAAAGGAGGCAAGGCCTCCACGTCTGATTATTTGCTGTTTCGAGCTTCTTCCAAAATCTTTGCAATCTTGGTTGTCAAAAGATCGATAGCCACTGTATTGCTGACTCCCTCAGGAATGACGATATCAGCATAACGCTTGGTTGGTTCGATAAACTGGTGGTACATTGGTTTGACCACACCTAAGTACTGGTCAATAACGCTATCAAGGCTACGACCACGCTCTTCCATATCACGCTTGATACGACGAATAATGCGCACATCATCATCTGTATCCACAAAAATCTTGATATCCATCAAATCGCGCAGACGCTTGTCCTCCAAGACCAAAATCCCCTCAACGATAAAGACATCTTGAGGCTCCTGACGATAGGTCTTGCTACTTCGTGTATGCGCTGTATAGTCATAAGTCGGGATGTCCACCGGACGCCCTGCCAACAATTCCTTAATCTGCTCAATCATCAAGTCTGTATCAAAGGCAAAAGGATGGTCGTAGTTGGTTTTGACACGCTCTTCAAAGGTCAAGTGAGACTGATCCTTGTAGTATGAATCATGCTCAATCATGGAAATCTTTTCATCAGGGAAATGCGATAAAATGGCTCTTGAAACACTGGTCTTACCTCCACCAGAACCACCTGTCACTCCGATAATGATTGGTCTATTTTGCATGCTATCCTCCGTTTTTTTATCCGTCGTCTATTCTATCACATTTTTTGCAAAATTTATAGTCTGATTTTGGATAGTCTAAGGGAAACAACACTCCCTACACCCCAGTTAGACTAGCTAAAAACCTTCCTTGGCTTGTAGAGATTGTCCCGTTTTTCTAGAATGGCTAGCAATTTATCATCTTCAAAGGCAGCTAATTCTTGTTCTGTTTGGTCGAGCTCGATAAAACGACCAAAGCGTACTTCTGTAGCCTCTTCTGGACTTAGGAAAACTTTGACAAGGTCACCTGTTCCAATTTCAAGAGGATGGAGAAAGTCCAGTTGGTCAGCCTCCACTTTTTCAGCAATTTCTTCCAAGGTAAGAGCATCTTCTAGTTGCAAACCAGCTGCACTAGTACGAGTTAACTGAGACATATGGGCAGCATAGCCAAGTTTTTCTCCCAAGTCAACCGATAAGGTACGAATATAAGTTCCCTTGCTACATTTCACACGAAAAGTAAAGCGTGCAAGATGACCCTCATAAGAAATCGGACTTGTCCGCTCAAATTGATAAATGGTCACCTGACGTTCTGGACGCTCCACTTCCTGACC
>CAJZGT010000163.1 GCA_916048145.1 uncultured Streptococcus sp. | reverse complement strand
AATAATTCATCAATATTGCCAGAGGCATGTTGGAGGTGTTTTTGTGCCTTAACCAAAATCCCACCAAACTTGCCAAATTCAGTCTTGACACTGGCAAGAGTCTTGCTGATATGGTCAGCACTTTTTTGGATATTGAGGGTTTTGAAACCAACTGATAGGGAATTGAGGAGGGCTGACAGGGTACTTGGACCTGCGACAATAATCTGCTCCTCCCGTCTCAAGTCATCAAAGAAGACCGGATTGCGGACGATTTCTGAGTAGAGACCTTCTGTCGGAACAAACAAAACTCCAAAATTGGTCGTCCGAGGCGGTGCTATGTACTTTCTCTTGATATCCTTGGCAAAGCGCTTGACGCTGGCTAAGAGTGACTTGCGACAGCGTTCGATCTCGTCCTTGTCACCCTCTTCATAGGCTTCTTCTAAGCGGTAATAATCTGCCAATGGAAACTTAGAGTCAATTGGTAGGTAGACATATTCTTGGTCGCCTTGGCCAGGTAACTTGATGGCATACTCCACTCGTTCACTGGAGTTTTCAACCGTTGCATATTCTCTTTCGTACTGGACAGGTGTCATGATGTCTTCAATGATTTGTCCCAATTGCAATTCACCCAGAATTCCTCGCGTCTTGGTTCCTGAGAGAACCTTGTTGAGAGCTCCGACATCACGGGCAACTGTCTGCATTTCTCCAAGGCCACGATTGACAGACTCCAGTTGTTTGGAAACTGTCTCAAAGGAAGCCTGTAAGCGTGTCTGCAAGGTCTTTTCTAGTTTTTCCTCGACTGTCTGGCGCATTTGTTCCAAACGTTGCTCATTTGATTCCTGCAAGGCTTGGAGGCGTTGGTCGGTCTTGTCTCTGGTTTGCAAGAGATTATCTGTCATTTCTTGACGGACTTGAGTCAGACCTTGGTGCAATTCCATTCGCACTTCTTGCAAACGGTCGCTGACAGCTACTTCCAAATCTTTTTGATCTAGCTGGCTGGCTTGTCTGGCTTGTTCAAAACGATAATCCAACTGGTCTGATAGATGATCTGCCTGATCCTCTAAGCTCTTGCTTAAGTGTTTTTCCTGCTTATCCTGCCTTTGCCAAATTAGAAAGAGACCAGCTAGGTTGGCAATCAATAATAGAACTAATAAACTTTCCATCCTACCTCCTGTCCTTGCTATGCAGTACGACCACATAGCCATCTGGGCAAGTCACCGAAACTTCCCTATCTATATATTCGTTAGAAGCGTACACTTTTTTAAAGAAAAAATTTTCCTCTGTCAACTCATACTTAGCTCCAAGAATGGTCAGCTGGCTATCCCGAACTGGCATAAAGGCTAGATAGTCATAGTCTGAACGAGGTTCTAGCTGACTGGTCCCTTCTGGACAATAAGTAATCAAGTTTTGTCCATCCTCAATCGCTATCTGACGCATATAGGGGACTAACTTGGGATTACTAGGCAGAAAGACATTGGCTAGCATATGGTCAATACGACCACCCAAGGCGCCGAAAATAGTAACCTCAGCCTGAGAATTCTTCTCAAAAATAGTTAAGAGAGCCAATTCCAGATCTGTATCATCCTTTTCTGGTCGGGCTTGGACAAAATACTGAGCACGTTTTTGAATCACCTGTCGCTCTTCTTCGGTCACAGAATCAAAATCTCCGACCGCTAGAGCAAGAGGCAAGTCTTCTTCCAAGACCCAGAGCGAGCCTCGATCCACACCGACAAAAGCATCAAAATCTGTCCGATAATGACCGCGGTCTCCGCCTGCAAAAACTGCAACCTTAGTCCAGTTGTTTTCTGAGAGTTTGTACTCGCTCATTGACTTCTCCCTTAAAGACATAGGAACCTGCTACAAAAACGGTCGCACCAGCTTCTTTAGCTTGAGCAATAGTTTGGTCATCAATCCCACCATCCACTTCGATTTCAAAGTTCAAACCTTTTTCCTTACGAAGTGCAACCAACTCACGAACCTTATCCATGGTCTCTGGTAGAAAGGCTTGCCCACCAAAGCCTGGGTTAACTGTCATGACTAAGATTTGGTCAACTAGGTGAAGTACGTGCTTAATGGCCTCAACAGGCGTACCAGGATTGATAACGACTGAAGGCTTGACACCGAGTGAACGAATTTTTTGGAGGGCACCATGAATATGGGGCGTTGCTTCCACATGGATGCTGATGATATCCGCACCTGCACGCGCAAAGTCTTCTAAATGATGCTCAGGGTTTGACACCATCAAGTGGCAGTCAAAGACCATCTTACTATGAGGACGAAGAGCTTCAACCACACCTGCACCAAAACTGATTTGCGGGACAAAATGGCCATCCATGATATCGATATGGGCATACTCTGCCCCAGTTGCTTCTAGGCGTTTGATTTCACGTTCAAAGTTGGCATAATCTGCTGCCAGAATTGACGGAGCAATCTTGTATTGAGACATAGGTTTCTCCTTATTTTGGAATTTTTTTGCTGACTTTTTTATAGGTTTCTCTGCGATTTTCAATCTCACTGAGAAATTGCAGGTAGTTGTCAAAACGGAAGGTGGCAATGGTCCCCTCTTCTACAGCTGGCTTGACCGCACAAGAAGGCTCATGGGTATGGGTACAAGTACGAAACTTACAATCTCGGCTAACAGTAGCAATCTCTGGGAAAGCCTGATTGAGGTCTTCCGCCGTTGATACTTCATAATCCAGTGATGAGAAGCCTGGTGTGTCTGCGATTTTACCCCCATTGAGGTTGTAAAAACTAACAGCTCTAGTAGTGTGGCGCCCGCGACCCAGACTGTCTGAAATTTCTCCTGTTTCAAGATTGAGGTCTGGTGCGATTTTATTGAGAAGAGTTGATTTCCCAACACCTGTCTGCCCCATAAAGACTGTAACCTTGCCTGTTAACAAGGGCAAAAGTTCTTGTTTACTGGTCACAAAGTCGTAGCCGATGTCACCATAAGTCTGTTCATAAAAATCCAGTTCTCCTCTATCTTCCA
>CAJZGT010000162.1 GCA_916048145.1 uncultured Streptococcus sp. | reverse complement strand
TTAATATCGTTTAAATTCATACTTATTTATTCTCCCAACGTTTGAAAGCAAGAACTGCATTGTGGCCACCAAAACCAAAAGTATTTGAAATAGCGTATGGAATTTCTTGCTCCAAGCCTTGTCCATAAACGACATTGGCTTCGATATAATCTGATACTTCACTTGTTCCAGCTGTCATTGGTACAAAGTTATGACGCATAGCCTCAATTGTGACGATAGCTTCTACTGCACCTGCAGCACCCAGCAAATGTCCTGTGAATGACTTGGTTGATGATACAGGTACTTCCTTACCAAGAACAGCTACGATCGCACCACTTTCTCCTTTTTCATTAGCAGGAGTTGACGTTCCGTGAGCATTGACATAGGCTACTTGTTCTGGGGAAATCTCAGCTTCTTCCAAGGCTAATTTGATGGCCTTGATAGCTCCCTTACCTTCTGGATGAGGAGAAGTCATGTGGTAGGCATCACAGGTATGTCCATAACCAACCACTTCAGCAAGGATAGTAGCCCCACGTTTTTCAGCGTGTTCAAGGCTTTCAAGAACCAACATCCCAGAACCTTCTCCCATGACAAAACCATTACGGTCCTTATCAAATGGAATGGAAGCACGAGTTGGGTCCTCTGTAGTTGAGAGAGCAGTTAGGGCTTGGAAACCAGCAATAGCAAAAGGTGTGATAGAGGCTTCTGAACCACCTACCAACATAACGTCTTGGAAACCAAACTTAATTGAGCGGAAGGCATCCCCAATCGCGTCATTTGATGAAGCGCAGGCAGTATTGATAGATTTACAAACACCGTTTGCTCCAAAACGCATAGCAACATTTCCTGAAGCCATATTTGGCAAGGCTTTTGGAAGGGTCAATGGTTTCACACGTTTTGGTCCTTTGTCATTTAGGCGAAGCACTTGATCTTCAATTTCTTTGATTCCACCAATACCTGAGGCAACAATAACACCAAAACGATCTTTATCAAGGGCCTCTACATCAAGACCTGCATGATTGACAGCTTCTTGAGCCGCATACAAGGCATATAAAGAATAGTTATCGAAACGATTGGTATCTTTCTTTACAAAGTATTTATCAAAAGGAAAATCTTGGATTTCTGCTGCATTATGCACATCAAAGTCACTATGATCAAATTTTGTAATTGGACCAATTCCGATTTTTCCAGTTGTCAAACTATTCCAAAATTCTTCTGGTGTATTTCCGATTGGAGATGTTACTCCATAACCTGTTACTACTACGCGATTTAGTTTCATCTTTTTCACCTCTAGCTTCTGCTACATACTTAAGCCACCATCAATGGCAACCACTTGACCAGTTAGATAATCTTGGCCTGCTAAAAATACTGTCAAATCTGCAACCTGCTCTGCCTGCCCAAATTCTTTCATGGGAATTTGTGCCAGCATAGCATCTTTTACCTTGTCTGATAGGACAGCTGTCATATCGGACTCAATCATTCCAGGTGCAATAGCATTAACCCTGATATTGCGATTGGCCACTTCACGCGCCACAGACTTGGTAAAACCAATCAAACCAGCCTTAGAAGCTGCATAGTTAGCTTGACCGATATTTCCCATCAAACCAACAACACTAGACATATTAATGATAGCACCTTCTCTGGCTTTCATCATCGGTTTCAAGACTGATTGTGTCATGTTAAAGGCACCAGTCAGGTTAACCTTGAGCACTTTTTCAAAATCTGCTTCTGTCATCTTGAGCATAAGGGTATCTTGGGTAATCCCTGCATTGTTGACCAAAACATCTACTGAACCCAGCTCTGCAATAGCTTGATCAACCATACGTTTAGCGTCTGCAAAATCTGATACATCTCCTGAAATGGGAACCACCTTGACACCATAGTTTGAAAACTCAGCTAGCAAGTCCTCTGAGATTGTCCCACGGCTGTTTAAGGCAATGTTGGCTCCTGCTTGAGCAAACTTGTGGGCAATGGCAAGACCAATCCCACGACTCGAACCTGTAATAAAGATATTTTTATTTTTTAGTTGCATTCTTTTCTCCTGTTTCCTCTTGTATTTATGGGAGAAGGGATTACTCGTTTTCTAGCAAGGTTTCCAAACTCGCCTGATCTTCAACATTAGCTAGTTTAGCCGTCTTATCAATTTTTTTGACAAAGCCTGATAAAGCTTTCCCCGGTCCAATCTCGATAAAGTTGGTTACTCCTGCTTCTTGCATAACTGCAATACTTTCATAGAAACGAACTGGTTCCTTGACCTGACGCGTCAAGAGTTGAACTATATCTTCTTTTTGCATGACAGTAGCTTCTGTATTACCAACTAGGGGACAAGTAAAATCTGAAAAACTTACTTGAGCAAGAGTTTCAGCTAGTTTCTGGCTAGCAGGTTCAAGAAGAGCGGTATGAAAAGGACCTGACACCTTGAGAGGAATCAAGCGTTTGGCACCTGCTTCTTGCAAGAGTTCAACAGCTCGGTCAACTGCAGCCACTTCTCCACCAATGACGATTTGTGCAGGTGTGTTATAGTTGGCTGGGGTAACTACGCCAAGTTCAGAGGCTTGCTTACAAGCTTCCTCAATGACCTCTACTGGCGTATTGAGAACTGCCACCATCTTACCAGAGCCAGCAGGAGCCGCTTCTTCCATATAGGCGCCACGCTTAGCAACCAAGGCAACCGCATCTTCAAAATCCAAGGCACCGCTAGCCACCAAGGCAGAGTATTCTCCAAGGGACAAACCAGCAACCATATCAGGCTGATAGCCCTTTTCTTGCAATAAACGATAGATAGCAACTGAAGTTGCTAAAATAGCTGGTTGCGTATAGCGGGTCTGATTGAGTTTTTCTTCTTCCGTATCAATGAGATGACGCAAATCATAACCAAGTACCTGACTCGCTTGATCAATCGTCTCTCTGACAATCGGATACTGATCATAGAGATCCCGGCCCATACCTAGATACTGGGCACCTTGACCAGCAAATAAAAAGGCTGTTTTAGTCATTTCTTACAACTCCTGCCCAACGAGAGGCTTCTTCTTG
>CAJZGT010000161.1 GCA_916048145.1 uncultured Streptococcus sp. | reverse complement strand
ATTATTTCCCTAAGAAATACAATACCAATCCTGTTCATTCAGAGGTCCTAGAGGCTATGCAGACAGTAAAACAAGGGAAAGCCTTGGATTTGGGCTGTGGTCAGGGGCGTAATTCCCTCTTTCTAGCCCAGCAAGGTTTTGATGTGACAGCTGTGGATCAAAATGAACTGGCCCTTGAAATCTTGCAAAGCATTGTGGAGCAGGAAGATTTGGATATGCCTGTTGGTCTTTACGATATCAATTCAGCTAGCATTGGGCAAGCTTATGATTTCATCGTATCGACAGTTGTTTTGATGTTTTTGCAAGCAGACTGCATTCCTGAAATTATCAAAAATATGCAGGAGAAAACCACTGTTGGTGGCTATAATCTTATCGTCTGCGCCATGGACACGGAGGATTATCCTTGCTCAGTGAACTTCCCATTCACATTTAAAGAGGGAGAATTGGCAGACTATTACAAGGATTGGGACTTGGTCAAGTACAATGAAAATCCAGGCCATTTACACCGTCGCGATGAAAATGGCAACCGTATTCAACTACGCTTTGCAACCATGCTAGCCAAGAAAATCAAATAAACATGTATGAAGATTGGGAAATTTCCTGACCTTTTTAAAAATGCTAAATGTTACAAAAATTTAATATTTCTGATAATATAATTTTTATTTCAAGAAGTGCCATAGTTATAGAATAAAATCACCTTTATGCGTATATATATACGCATAAAAATTATAAAAGATTAAAAAAATATGAAAAATATGAAACAGAGGCTATTGAATTATTAGAGTAAAAGTGTATTATAAGGAGTGATACAAATATTTATTTTGGAGGAAATTAGATGTTTCATAAAGGTAAACACGATCGTGAAAAGCAATTACGTTTTTCTATTCGTAAGGTCAGCTTTGGTGCAGCTAGTGTCGCAGTAGCTGCATTGTTCATGTTTTTAGGAAATGGAGCAGTATCTGCTGCAGAGCAAGGGGGGCCTTCAACTAATGGGGAGACTCAAGCACCGCAACCTAAAGATCAGAATGCCCAGAATGGGACCTACGAAGGGAACACAGTAGCCACTAGTCCTGCTGCAACAGTAGAGACAAATACTCAACCTTCAACAGTTGAAAATAGTCCTTCCCCAGAATCAGCACCTCAGAAGGTGGAGACTCTAGATAAGAAAGAATTAACAGATTTAATCAAAGAAATTGATGGCAAGTTTGCTAAAGGAACCTATGCTACTAAGACAGAAGAAAGCGTTAACAATCTTAGAACTGTCTTAGAAGAAGCAAGAACTGATTTAAGCATTGCAACAACTCAAACTGAATTAACTGTAGCATATAGACAGTTAATTACAGCGACATCAAAATTGCAAACAAAATCTGAAAAGAAAAAAGAACAAGCAGTAGATAATCCAAGTGACAAAGGAAGTGAAGGCAAAAAAAATGCTAGCACTGAAAAGACTTTGCAGTCTAATTCTATTGTAAACTCAGGTTCTAGAGATGAACGTAATGGGAAAGCATTGGATGCCAATAATCCATTCCGTACGGATGCGGCTACAACGAATACGGATCCTACTGCGAATCAAACTTATACAGCACCTGCGGCTGATGCGAATTTAGAGACATTATCGAATGAATTAAAAAATCTACCAAATATAATTGAAAATAATAAAAAAGTTCAAGATATGGATACTTTAGGAAATGCTCTAAACGTTGAAAAAGGTAGTGTTAAAGAAATTAATGAATTCGGTGGATGGAAGGCAGTTGGCGATAATGGTAAATTTGCAATTGCTAGAAAAACAGAAGCTGGAGTATTTCCAATTGAAACTGTTAATACAGTATGGGCAGATAGTACTAAATCATATGTTACATGGGTATTAGAACAGTCTTTCAATAGAGATAGTGACTATATGTTATTCCTATCCAAAGTAAGAACAAAGGCTAGTAGCACAGAAGAAGCTTATGATAATTCTACTTATGTTTCTACTGGTCAAGGAAATAAAATAGCTAAAGGTGTTAAAGGATTTGATGGAATTCAAAAAACATTTAAAGCCTATTCAAAAGAACATGGATCTAAAGTTATTGTGTCATTTAGGACTGGATATACTGGAGATATTGATGGTACTAAAGCACAATATAAAGTAGAAGTAATTATTAACCGTAATGGACAAGAAGAAAAATTATATAATCAGACATTTACACCAGAAGTATCCAAAACAAATACTGAGATGACGGTAGTAAAAGCAAGTGATGGAAAAAATAGTCCTCAAAGCTTTAGTACACCAGGAACTCCACTCCCAACAAAAGCGGAGCTTGAAGCAAAAATAGCTAATAATAAACCAAATGGTACGGGAGGAACATTTAAAAGTAAGGAGATTGAACTACCTGAAGGTGTTACTGAGTATACAGTACGTATTAGCTCTGCAGATAATCTTCACTTAGGAATGGGATATCAATCACCATATAGACACTATGCACTTCCAGTTACTGGATCAGATTTCAATGTTGATCAAGATACTGGTACAATCGCAAAAGATTTACTATCTCGTATTTACGATAAATTAAAAGCAACGGAATCAGCAGATACTGATGGAAAAACAAATGAAACAAAAGCTGCATATTTGGCTGAATTAGAAAATATTAAGACGCTTGTAACAAGTACTGATGTTAAGAAAACAGTAGAATATAAAGAAGCATTAGAAGCTATCTTATCTAAGCAACTGGCATTAAAAGTTGATAAAACAGTTTTAAAAAATGCAAAAGAAGCATTAAATACTTTAGCAACAGAAGCAGATCCAACAACAGGAAAAACTGCAGATAGTGCAAAAACATATAATGATGCGAAAACAGCTGCCCAAGAAGCGATTCAAGCAGCCCAAACAGTTATTGACAATACAGATGCAACTGTAGCTCAAGTAAAAGAAGCTTTAAATAAAGTTAATGAGAAGAAAGCAGCATTAGAAGCAGCGAAACAAGCTTTAGTAGAAGCAGTAACTCCAGTAGGTAAAGAGAAAGCCCTAGAAGCAATCCAAACAGCATCAGAAGCTAAGATTGCGTCAATTGATAAGAACGCTAAATTGT
>CAJZGT010000160.1 GCA_916048145.1 uncultured Streptococcus sp. | reverse complement strand
AAAATTCCCTTCACATCCAGCAATCGCGCGTTATACTGTCTCAATAGATAAACTAGAGAGTTCCCCAAGAGAGCTAAGTGCCCAAAGATAAAAGATAAAATTGCAATATGTGGGAAAGGATAGGCATCTGGCACTGGATAAACAAAGGCTGCTAGTGTCCCAAATGTCCCCAACAATGCAAAATACTGCCTATATTTAGACTGACCAGGAAGCAAGAGCACCACAAACATAGCCATACGGCAATGGTAAAAAGGTAAGCTTTCTGACAGCGGCATATGATTGACCCCATACCAACCATAAAGCAGGATCAACTGAACAGCCTGCAAGATTTGGAAAAATCGTTGGTAAGCCTTCTTTTCACGATAACGATAGGCTGTATAAAAGGTCAAAGCTAAGAGTGTAAATATACTGACATACCAAAAAAGGTCAAACTTGGGTGGCTCTGTTGCTTGAGTCGTAAAGAAAATATCCCATAAATTCATCTAGTCTTCCTCATGATTCAAAATTTTCCTGCATTTTATTATACCATGCTATTTGTCAAAAATGGATTTAGAAATACGTAAATGTTTAATAAAATCACTTGGCTTCATTTTCTAAACTTTCTACCAGCTTGGCTAGATTCATAGAGTTAGAGCCTTTGAGTAGGATTTGGTCATTGACTCCAAGGCTTTCCTTGACCTGCTTGACTAGGTCTTCAAATTGGTCTTGGTCTTCTGTTTTCTTGAAGTAGTAAACGTGGCCAATTGGGAACATTTGACTGGCCAATTGGGCTAATTCAGCAATGTCTTCTCCATAGAAAATCACGGTATCAAGCACATCTGGCGAGAGGCTCAAAATCATCTGGTTATGGAGTTGAACAGACTGGTCACCGAGTTCCTTCATATCCGCCAAGACTGCAATTTTCTTGCCACCTTCATTGGCTGGAATAGCAGAGAAAGTCTCTAAAATCAATTTCATAGCAGTCGGATTGGCATTGTAAACATCTGACAGAATGTCTGCTCCATTGGCTGCTTTCTTCCACTCGGTACGATTACGCGTCAATTCAAGATGTTGGAAGGCCAAACGAATTTGCTCCTCTGAAACTCCTTCTTGTAGGGCAACATAGGATGCAATCATAGCATTGGTGGCATTGTACTTGCCAGTTACTGGCAAATCAAGGGCTTGCTCCAAGAAATTGGCCTTAAAGGTCAAGCTATCCTTACGCTCAACCAAGTCGGTAATTTCCAACTCTGCCCCTTGCCCAAAACGGACTACCTTTTTATCAGCTGGCAAGTAGGCCTCCACAATCGGATCTGCTGGTATCAAGAGCAAGGAACCAGACGCCATGCCATCAGCAATTTGCATTTTTCCTTTAGCAATTTCAGAACGGTCTTTGAAAAAGGCCAAATGGGCTTCTCCAACCAAGGTCACGATGGCTGTTTTTGGACGAGCCAATTCTGACAAGAGATGAATATCTCCCAAGTGATCCTGCCCCATCTCCAAGACCAACTTTTCTGTTCCTTCAGGCATATGGAGAACTGTGTAGGGAAGGCCAATCTCGTTGTTGTAGTTTCCTTGTGTTTTGTAGGTTTTGTAGGTTGTTGATAGCAAATGCGCCAACATATCCTTGGTCGTCGTCTTACCATTTGAACCTGTAACTGCAAAGACATCAACAGCCGTTTTCTCAAGATAATAGGCTGCTAGTTTTTGAAAGGCAGTCAACACATCGTCTACTAGAATGTAGGGATGATTTACAAGCTCTTTCTCAGACAGGGTTACAGCAGCACCATTTTTAAAGGCTGTTTCGATAAAGTCATGGCCATCACGCGCACCTTTGAGGGGCACAAACAAGTCCCCTTCCTCAATCAAACGACTATCAAACTCAACTTTTTCTAACTGGGTATCCTCAAAGATGCTGATATCATTTTTAGCTCCTACAACTTGAGCCACTTCATGGATTGTTAATTTCATTTCTACTCCTTTAAAAAGGGTCGAAGCCCGAGAACTCTAGTCACCTTGCAGTGACGGTTCTGGCTTCTACCCTCTCTTTCATTTTTATAGCAAATGCGCTTCGCGCTTGTCAAAACTTTCCTTGGCAAGGTCAACCAAACGCTCGATTAGTTCTGGGTAGCTGATTCCCATATTGTCCCAAAGTAGTGGGTACATAGACCACTGGGTGAAACCTGGCATGGTATTAAGCTCGTTTAGGAAAATCTCTCCCTTGTCTGTATAGAAGAAATCGCAACGAGAGAGACCGAGGCCACCAATGGCACGGAAGGCTGTTTCTGCATTTTGACGCATGACAGCTACCACATCATCACTGATTTTGGCTGGGATGTCCATAGTAATCTTGTTATCAATATACTTGGCATCATAGTCGTAGAAGGCAACATCCTTGACAACTTCTCCTGGCAACGTGCTCTTGACATCATAGTTACCCAAGAGACCAACCTCGATTTCACGGGCATTCACCCCTTGCTCAACCAAGACACGACTGTCATATCGGAAGGCAAGTTCCAAAGCTTGGCGAAGTTCCTCTTGATTTTCAGACTTAGAAATACCGACACTAGAACCCATGTTTGATGGTTTTGTGAAAACTGGATAAGTCAATTTTTCTTCCACTTCAGCGATTTTAGCAGTCACATCATCACCTTCGACGATGGCCACATAAGG
This sequence comes from uncultured Streptococcus sp., assembly GCA_916048145.1. Taxonomy (GTDB): domain Bacteria; phylum Bacillota; class Bacilli; order Lactobacillales; family Streptococcaceae; genus Streptococcus. The sequence goes on along the minus strand of CAJZGT010000160.1, from coordinate 422 downwards.
AACTTGGGCAATACCAGCAGATTCCAACACACGCTTGGTGGTGATTTTGTCCATGGCAAGGCTAGATGACAAGATGTTGCAACCAACGTAAGGCATTTTCAAAACTTCCAAGAATCCTTGAACAGAGCCATCCTCTCCCATCGGACCGTGAAGGACTGGAAAGATCACTGCCCCTTCTTCATAGATAGCACTTGGAGCAACTTTCTTATCCCAATCAATAGTTTCATTGGTCATGAGACGGTCCTCTTGACCAGGAGTCTGGCTAAATTCTTGCGTTTTAATAAAGTCACCTGACTGGCTGATAAAGAAAGTCTTGACTGTGAAACGATCGTAGTTGACCGCACGCATGACACTCTCAGCTGAAAGAACAGAGACTTCACGCTCTGCACTACGTCCACCGTATAAAAGAATAATCGTTTGTT
>CAJZGT010000159.1 GCA_916048145.1 uncultured Streptococcus sp. | reverse complement strand
TTTACAGATATCCAATCTAAACAGTAAAAGAGGTTCACTATGAGTGAGATCAAAATTATTAACGCCAAAAAAATCTACCACGATGTTCCTGTTATTGATAATTTAAATATTACAGTTCCCAAAGGAAGTCTCTTTACCATCCTTGGTCCTTCAGGGTGTGGGAAAACGACTCTTCTTCGTATGATTGCAGGTTTCAACAGTATCGAAGGCGGAGAATTTTACTTCGATGATACAAAAATTAATAATATGGAACCCAGCAAACGCAATATCGGGATGGTTTTCCAAAACTACGCTATTTTCCCACATTTGACTGTCCGAGATAATGTTGCTTTTGGTCTTAAGCAAAAGAAGGTTCCAAAAGAAGAATTGATTCAACAAACCAATAAGTATCTTGAACTTATGCAAATTGCTCAATACGCAGATCGAAAACCTGATAAACTCAGTGGTGGACAACAACAACGTGTCGCCTTGGCACGTGCCTTAGCGGTTAATCCAAGTGTTCTCCTCATGGACGAGCCACTTAGTAATCTGGATGCCAAACTTCGCTTGGATATGCGTCAAGCCATTCGAGAAATCCAACACGAAGTGGGAATTACAACCGTCTATGTGACCCACGACCAAGAAGAAGCCATGGCGATTTCAGACCAAATTGCTGTTATGAAAGATGGGGTGATCCAACAAATCGGCCGACCAAAAGAACTCTATCATAAACCAGCTAATGAGTTTGTAGCAACCTTTATCGGACGAACAAATATTATCCCTGCCAATCTTGAAAAACGAAGCAACGGCGCTTATATCGTCTTTTCAGATGGCTATGCCCTTCGAATGCCAGCTCTTGATCAAGCTGAGGAGCAAACTATTCATGTAAGCATTCGTCCTGAAGAATTCATTAAAGATGAATCTGGAGATATTGAAGGAACTATTAGCGATAGCGTCTATCTTGGACTGAATACTGAATACTTCATCGAGACAGGCTTTGCCTCAAAAATTCAAGTTAGCGAAGAATCAACTTTTGAAGAAGATCTACAAAAAGGCGATCGTATTCGTCTACGAATCAATACTAAAAAATTAAACGTCTTTTCTGCGGATGGCTCCCAAAACCTGATAAAAGGAGTCAACCATGGAACGTAAAAAACTAAATATTTGGACAGCCTCCTCTTTCTTCATCTTTCTTACCTATCTTGTCTTTCTCGTTTATCCTATCGTTACCGTGCTCAAGCAAGCACTCATACATGAAGGACAATTTTCACTAGCTAATTTCGTCACTTTTTTTAGTAAAGCCTACTACTCTGAGACACTCGTCAACAGTTTCAAGGTTTCCATTACCGCTACTGTCACTTCCTTAGTTGTAGGAACCCTATTAGCTTATCTCTTCTCTATGTATGACTTCAAGGGAAAGAAATTTCTACAAATATTAATTATCATTGCTTCCATGTCAGCTCCGTTCGTGGGAGCCTACTCCTGGATTCTCTTACTGGGACGAAATGGGGTCATTACTAAATTCCTGACAAATACCTTTCATCTTCCAGCTATCGATATTTATGGATTCAAAGGAATTGTACTTGTCTTTACACTGCAACTATTCCCACTGGTATTTCTATACGTTGCTGGGACAATGAAAAGTATTGACAATTCTCTACTTGAAGCCGCTGAAAGCATGGGGTCCTTCGGATTTAAGCGTATCGTAACGGTTATTTTACCTCTCCTAGTTCCAACCTTACTGGCTGCTGCCCTGCTTGTATTTATGAGGGCATTCTCAGACTTTGGAACGCCTATGTTAATTGGTGAAGGATATCGGACTTTCCCTGTCCTGATTTATACCCAATTTATTAGCGAGGTTGGAGGAAATTCTGCCTTTGCATCTGCTTTAGCAGTTATGGCGATTATCATTGCCTTGGCGATTTTCCTTATCCAAAAATACATCTCAAACCGCTACAGTTTCAGCATGAATTCGCTCCATCCAATTGAGCCTAAAAAAACTACAAAAGGAAAATTGACTGCCATTTATGCAACAGTCTACGGAATTATCTTGTTCTCTGTTCTACCTCAAGTCTACTTGATTTATACTTCTTTCCTAAAAACATCAGGTATGGTATTTGTCAAAGGTTATTCTCTAAACAGTTACAAGGTGGCTTTCAATCGTATGGGATCTGCTATTTTCAATACCATTCGTATCCCTTTGATTGCCTTAGTTCTAGTTGTCCTATTCGCAACATTTATCTCCTACCTAGCCGTTAGAAAACGTAATTTGTTTACAAACTTAATTGACAGCCTCAGTATGGTCCCTTATATTGTACCAGGAACCGTTCTAGGGATTGCCTTCATTTCTTCCTTCAATACCGGCCTATTTGGAAGTGGATTTCTTATGATTACAGGAACTGCTTTCATCTTGATTATGTCTCTATCTGTCAGAAGATTACCTTATACTATTCGCTCATCTGTTGCTAGTTTGCAACAAATAGCACCAAGTATTGAAGAAGCCGCTGAAAGTTTAGGAAGTAGCCGTCTCAATACCTTTGCCAAGATTACAACTCCAATGATGCTATCTGGTATTATTTCTGGAGCCATCCTATCTTGGGTCACAATGATTTCAGAACTCTCTACTTCTATTCTCCTCTACAATGTCAAAACAAGAACAATGACTGTAGCTATTTATACAGAGGTTCTCAGAGGAAATTACGGTGTTGCGGCAGCCTTGTCAACCATCCTGACTGTTCTAACAGTAGCTTCCTTGCTCTTGTTTATGAAAATCTCTAAAAGCAATAGCATTACACTTTAGTTTTCCCCATCAAAAACAGCCGAAAGTATTACCCTCGGCTGTTTTTTCTTGTCTTGATATTCTTATCAAATCCCTAGTTCAGAGCAAGCAAGTCTAGACTGATTATACTCAATGAAAATCAAAGAGCAAACTATGAAACTAGCCGCAGGTTGCTCAAAGCACTGCTTTAAGGTTGTAGATAAGACTGACGAAGTCAGTTACATATATCTACGACAAGACGACGTTGACGCGGTTTGAAAAGATTTTCGAAGAGTATTAAATAGAGGCTTCCTCCATCTTCTCACGTCCTAGTTCTCGGTAACTACGGTCGCCGACAACTTCTACGCTAAACTGGCCTT
>CAJZGT010000158.1 GCA_916048145.1 uncultured Streptococcus sp. | reverse complement strand
ATTTGGTAGCCCATCATATTCGTTTGTTGAATGGGCGGATTTTTCAAAAGTTACTAAGACAAGACCCTGACTCTCTTTATCGGAGTGAACAGGGAAAGATTTTAGCGGTTTTATGGAATAGTGAAACTGGCTGTGCAACCGCGACAGATATTGCTCTGGCAACTGGGCTTGCTAATAATACGCTGACGACTATGATAAAAAAGCTAGAGGAACAAAATCTTGTAACTGTCAGTCCGTGTGGAGAAGATAAGCGTAAGAAGTATTTTGTTTTAACAGAGTTGGGCAAGTCTCAGAAAGAAGTTGGGCAACGTGTCAGTCAAAGATTGGATACTATCTGTTACAAAGGATTTTCAGAGGAAGAAATTCGCCAATTTGAAGGTTTTCAAGAAAGAATTTTGGCTAATCTGAAAGAGATGGAAAATGAGGTGTAAGATAGATCAAATTAGCTGTTTATAAGCAAAGGTCACTTTTGACTTTGTTTTCCAACTCTTAGGACAAGGAAACTACGTGGTTAGCTCTGGTCAGACTCAGATTGATGGTGATGCCTGTGCCCAGTACGATATTTTCCGACTAGAAAACGGGAAAATTTTGTAGTATTGGAATAATAAGGAAGTTTTGCCTAAGGTAGAAGCCTTGATCAATAGAGATAAGTTTTAAAAGAGGAAGAATATGATTGAATACAAAAATGTAGCGCTACGCTATACAGAAAAAGATGTCTTGAGAGATGTCAATTTACAGATTGAGAATGGGGAGTTCATGGTTTTAGTTGGTCCATCTGGCTCAGGTAAGACAACAATGCTTAAGATGATTAACCGTCTCTTGGAACCGACTGATGGAAATATTTATATGGATGGCAAGCGCATTAAAGACTATGATGAGCGTGAACTTCGTCTTTCTACTGGTTATGTTTTACAGGCCATTGCTCTATTTCCAAATCTAACGGTTGCGGAAAATATTGCCCTGATTCCTGAGATGAAGGGATGGACTAAGGAAGAAATTGCTAAGAAAACAGAAGAGCTTTTGGCTAAGGTTGGCTTGCCAGTAGCTGAGTATGGGCATCGTTTGCCTAGTGAATTATCTGGTGGAGAGCAACAGCGTGTTGGAATTGTACGGGCTATGATTGGTCAGCCTAAGATTCTCCTCATGGATGAACCTTTTTCAGCTCTTGATGCTATTTCGAGAAAACAGTTGCAGGTTCTGACTAAAGAATTGCATAAAGAGTTTGGGATGACAACGATTTTTGTGACCCATGATACGGATGAAGCTTTGAAATTGGCGGACCGTATTGCTGTCTTGCAGGATGGAGAGATTCGCCAGGTAGCGAATTCCGAGACAATTTTAAAAGCGCCTGCAACAGACTTTGTAGCAGACTTGTTTGGAGGTAGTGTTCATGACTAATTTAATTGCAACTTTTCAGGATCGTTTTAGTGATTGGTTGACAGCGCTATCTCAACATTTGCAGTTGTCACTTTTAACCTTGTTACTAGCTATTTTTATCGCGATTCCCTTGGCTGTTTATCTTCGCTATCATGAGAAGTTGGCGGATTGGGTTTTGCAGATTGCAGGGATTTTCCAGACTATCCCGTCACTGGCCTTGTTAGGGCTCTTTATCCCCTTGATGGGAATTGGAACCTTGCCGGCTTTGACAGCTCTAGTGATTTATGCGATCTTTCCGATTTTACAAAATACCATCACTGGGCTGAAAGGAATTGATCCGAGTCTGCAAGAGGCTGGGATTGCCTTTGGGATGACTAGGTGGGAGCGACTCAAGAAGTTTGAAATTCCACTTGCTATGCCTGTTATGATGTCTGGGATTCGGACGGCAGCGGTCTTGATTATCGGTACGGCAACCTTGGCGGCCTTGATTGGTGCAGGGGGGCTGGGTTCCTTTATCCTTTTGGGAATTGACCGTAATAATGCCAGTCTGATTTTGATTGGGGCCCTTTCTTCTGCAGTGCTTGCCATTGCCTTTAACCTCCTACTAAAAGTGATGGAAAAAGCAAAATTGCGGACGATTTTTTCTGGTTTTGCCTTGGTGACCATATTGCTTGGTTTGTCTTATAGTCCAGCTCTTTTGGCTCAAAAAGAGAAAGAAAACTTGGTCATTGCTGGGAAATTGGGACCGGAACCAGAAATTTTGGCCAATATGTATAAACTCCTAATTGAAGAAAATACCAGTATGACTGCGACTGTTAAACCGAATTTTGGGAAAACAAGCTTCCTCTATGAAGCTCTGAAAAAAGGGGATATTGATATCTATCCTGAATTTACTGGTACGGTGACTGAAAGTTTGCTTCAGCCATCACCGAAAGTGGGTCATGAGCCAGATCAGGTTTATCAGGTGGCGCGTGATGGTATTGCCAAACAGGATCATCTAGCCTATCTCAAACCCATGTCTTATCAAAATACCTATGCTGTAGCTGTTCCGAAAAAGATTGCTCAAGAATATGGCTTGAAGACCATTTCGGACTTGAAAAAAGTGGAAGGGCAGTTGAAGGCAGGCTTTACACTTGAGTTTAATGACCGTGAAGATGGAAATAAGGGCTTGCAGTCAATGTATGGTCTCAATCTCAATGTGGCGACCATGGAACCAGCCCTTCGCTATCAGGCAATTCAGTCAGGTGATATTCAAATCACGGACGCTTATTCGACTGATGCGGAATTGGCGCGTTATGATTTGCAGGTCTTGGAAGATGACAAGCAACTCTTCCCACCTTATCAAGGGGCTCCACTGATGAAAGAAGCTCTTCTCAAGAAACATCCAGAGTTGGAAACAGTTCTCAATAAATTGGCTGGTAAAATTACTGAAAGCCAGATGAGCCAGCTCAACTACCAAGTCGGTGTTGAAGGCAAGTCAGCAGAACAAGTAGCCAAGGAGTTTCTACAAGAACAAGGTTTGTTGAAGAAATAGTTTGAAAATGTCAAACTCAACTTTGTTAAACGATCATATAGAAAACTGCTCAGACAATGTTGTCTGGGCTTTTTTGGTGTCAGAATTAATGATTTTCATTTTTAAATGGAAAATAAGAGGAAATTTTTAGGATTTTCTAAAATTTTACTGTAAATACACTTGACTATTCACAAAATAGGTGTATAATGTGTTGTGAACTACTTAACAAATAAAGATT
>CAJZGT010000157.1 GCA_916048145.1 uncultured Streptococcus sp. | reverse complement strand
TGTAAGCGTTTTCTATAGATTTATTATACTACCTTTTTAGGGAAGATTCAAGTAAATTACGGAATTTGCTAAAAATTCTTTTGAAAGTCTTCAACAAATTCACTGATGTGTTCACTTGTAAATCAAGAAATTTTCAGAAACGCTTTGAAAACGAAATGTTTTTTTACAATACTATCATAAAGTTCGTTATTTTACTAACAAAAAAATAATTTTAAGTAAAAAAATAAACCAGGAAATGAATTTCCTGATTTATTGTTTTTAAGAGATAAAGTACTGCAAATGAATTTAAATTGTAATTCTATTCTACAAAACTTTAAAGACGCTGGCGCTGACGCCACCAACCATGTCTTTATCAGCTAAATGGCTATTGGTCACCAACAGTTCTAGATTTCCAGCATTTTCAAACTGGAAGTCTTGCCCTTTAGCATTAAAGACAACTAATAAGTGTTCTTCCCCGTGAATTTCATAAACAATCCAACCACTATGCTCATTTGCTGAATGAACAAAGACATGATGGTAAATTTCTTCATAAGTAGGGTAAGAAAAGGCACTGGTTTCTGTCTTCAATCGAATCATCTGACGAATAAAGTCAATACTGTCTTGACGCTCATTAAGCAAATCCCAGTTCACTTGGTTCACACTGTCAGGAGCATTATAGCTATTCATAGCACGTTCTCTATCATCATGTGTCAACTCACCATTCTCACCAGTCGCAACCAGTTTGGTACGACCAAATTCTTGACCGATTTCCATAAAGGCCATCCCTTGCATGAGTAGATTCATGGCTGTGGCAGTTTCGACTTTACGCATGATTTGCTCTGAACTTTGATCTGGATGAAGGGTTGCCAACAAATCGTGAAGATTGTAATTGTCATGAGCCTCTACATAGTTAAGCACCTGATTTGGATGTGTATAGGTACCTAATTCACGACTACCAAGGATGGCTTTTGCAAGAATTGGCTCTGTAGCAGCACCACTAACAAAGCCTGACTTGATAGCACCATAAACTTCTCCACCTTTAACAGCATCACGCTGATTGTCGTTAAAGAAACCAATATTTGGCATCTGGTAGGCATTGTCCTTCTTAGCCTTATCATAAGGTGCAAGGCCTGTTCCCATATCCCATCCTTCTCCATAAAGGATAATGTTGGGGTCGATTTCATCTAAGCTTTGACGAATCATCTGCATGGTCTTAACATCATGAATTCCCATCAAATCAAAACGGAAGCCGTCAATATTGTATTCCTGCACCCAGTATAGAAGAGAATCAATCATATACTTGCGGAACATTTCGTGTTCGCTGGCTGTTTCATTTCCAACACCCGTTCCATTCTGGAAGGTACCGTCTGGATTCATACGATAATAGTAATCAGGGACAGTTGTTTGGAAAGGAGCATCAACTACCGAGAAGGTATGGTTATAGACCACATCCATAATGACACCAATACCCGCATCGTGATAAGCTTGAACCATGGTCTTCAAATCGCGAATAACCTGAGCTGGATCCTCTGGATTTGTTGAAAGGCTCGTTTCTGGTGCGTTATAGTTTTGTGGATCATAACCCCAGTTGTAGGTTACATTCCCGTCCTCATCGTATTCTTTATGACGGTCTGCAATTGGTTGCAACTGAACATAATTATATCCCAACTTCTTGATATAATCAAAAGCAGTTGACTGACCGTACTGGTTAACCGTTCCAGTCTGAGCAGCACCTAAGAAAGTTCCACGAAGTTTGTCATCAACTCCAGATGTTGGTGATTGGGTTAAATCTCTGATATGCATTTCACAGATAACTGCCTTACAGGGATTTGTCAAGCGCCAAGTAGCATCAGAACCATGCTTAACTGCGAAGTGTTCAACTTGCTTTTCTGCATGACTCAAAATAGCTGAACGTTTGCCATCAGGACTGGTCGCAATTGTGTAAGGATCACGTGTCAGTGTTTGGTGATGAGGGAATTGAACTTGATACTGATAAGCCTTACCAGTCAAATCTTCCTCAACATCCAAACTCCATACACCGATTGTATTGTCCTTATGATTATAAGAGTAGCTGTTGCCTCTTTCCATCTCAAAAGTCTTCCAAATAGGAGCATTGTTAGCAGCTGATTCATAAACGACAACCTGCACTTCTGTTGCTGTAGGAGCCCAAAGAGCAAAGCTAGCCTTATTGTCCTCTACTTGGCAACCTAGTTCACCCTGATAACCCCAATGATGGTCAAAACTAGCGCTATTAATAGCTTTATCGAAAGCGAAAGGATTTTGATTTTTATAAGCAGGACTTGCAATAGCAGGATTTTCTGAATAATAAATCCGATCATCTTCCTCTAAAATCCATACCTCTGTCAAAAGTGGATAATAGTTAAAACGGATAGAGTATTCCTTATTTGCTTGACCTGTATGAACCACAAAATTTAGGGTCTCGACAGCTTGATCACTCGAGTGTTCGAAGTTGAATAGGGCACCAAAATAATCTTCCTTATAGGTCAGTAAATCAATCCGTTGATCCTGACTTTTGACAAAAGAACATGTATCGTATTCACCATTTTTACGATGGTAATGAATGCGCATAGGGTAATTGTACATCATTTTATATCTTATCTTTCTTTTCTTACTTTTTTGATTCTATTTTAAAATACTCAATCTCAGTCTTTTACAAACTTTCTAACCAAGCTTCGTCTCGAACTTCGATACCAAGTTCTTGTGCTTTTTGCAGTTTACTTCCAGCATCTGCACCTGCCACGACGAGGTCAGTCTTTTTAGAAACACTGCCTGTTACTTTGGCACCCAGACTTTCGAGTTTGCTTTTAGCTTCTGAGCGCTTGAGCCGTTCCAATTTTCCGGTCAATACAACGGTCAAACCTGACAAGGCTGCATCCGCTACTACAGTCTGATCTCTATAGTCCAGATTGACCCCAGCTTCTTTCAATTCTCTGAGGAGAATTTCAGAGCCCTCTGTCGTAAAATAAGTCTGAAGACTCTTGGCAATCACACCACCTAGACTCTCAATACTAGCCACTTCGTCTGGATCTGCCTGAGCCAGATTTTCAATTGAATGGAAATGTTGAAGTAAGAGCTGACTGGCCTTGCTTCCTACATGGCGAATTCCCAAACCAAATAAGAGCTTCTCGGCAGAATTTTCCTTAGATG
>CAJZGT010000156.1 GCA_916048145.1 uncultured Streptococcus sp. | reverse complement strand
ATATGGACCAGCTAATACTTGGAACCCAATGCCAGACCGTGGTAGCGTGACAGAAAATCACTATGACCACGTTCACGTTTCAATGAATGGATAAACCAGACTTTGTAATATCATTTTGACGAATGAGATGTCGCTTTCGTGATAGGAAGTGAGTCTCGTTCGTTTTTTTCTTTGTCATACTCTTCGAAAATCTCTTCAAACCACGTCAGTTTTATCTACAACCTCAAAGCTGTGCTTTGAGCAACCTACGGATAGCTTCCTAGTTTGCTCTTTGATTTTTATTGAGTATCAATATGAATGGGAAATGGAAGTTACCATTTTGTAATGATTGAAGCAACATTCTTGCAATCTATTTTACTTCGCATTATAATTGATGAGTCAACTATTGATAAATCAATTAAAAGGAGAAGGAAGTGATAGAGATTCAAGATTTGCTTTATCAACTCCGCTTGTCTGAGCAAGCGAGTACGCAATTGTTTGAAAAAAGACTTGGGATTAGTTTGACACGGTATCAGATTTTATTATTTTTGTTGAAGCATTCCCCTTGTAATCAAATAGCAGTTCAGGAGCGTTTGAAGATTGATCAGGCTGCTTTAACACGACATTTCAAGATTTTAGAAAAGGAAGGTTTGGTGGAGCGGCATCGTAATCCTGAAAATCAGCGAGAAGTGTTGGTAGAGGCTACGAAGTATGCCAAGGAGCAGTTAATGGTGAATCCCCCTCTGCAACATATCAAGGTTAAGGAAGAGATGGAAAGTATCTTAACAGAGTCTGAAAGAACAGAACTCAGCCGTCTATTAAATAAATTGGTTTTGGGTATTGAGAATATAGAAATTTAAGGAGAAGTAGATGTCAATTATTACAATCATTTTAGCAACAATCGTTGCTTTGGAGCATTTTTACATTTTTTATTTGGAAAGTATTACAACGCAATCAGAAGCAACTAGTCGTGTCTTTAACATGGACAAGGAAGAACTGGCTCGTCCGTCAGTAAGCTCATTGTTTAAAAATCAAGGGATTTATAATGCTCTGCTAGGATTCTTTCTCCTGTGTAGCATTTATTTCTCACAGAATTTAGAAATCGTGACTATTTTTGTCTTATTTGTGATTGGGGCTGCGGCTTATGGTTCTCTTACAGCAGATAAGAAAATTATTTTGAAGCAAGGTGGACCAGCTATTTTGACCTTGATCAGCATTTTACTTTTTAAATAGATTCAAAAGGTCAATTCTAGTTTCGCTAGTCTTTTTCAACTTCAGAATAAGGGTAATATGTTATACTTATCTTTAAGAAAATAGTTTCATTAAATTGGTTTTGAGGAGTTAAAAATGAAAGTATTAGTGACAGGTTTTGAGCCTTTTGGAGGGGAAAAGGTCAATCCAGCTTTGGAGGCAATTAAAGGTTTACCAGATGAAATCCATGGTGCTGAGGTCCGTTGTCTAGAAGTGCCAACAGTCTTTCACAAATCGGCCCATGTATTGGAAGAAGAGATGAGCCGATATCAACCTGACTTTGTCCTTTGTATCGGCCAAGCAGGTGGAAGGTCTAGCTTGACACCTGAACGAGTAGCTATTAATCAAGATGATGCACGGATTCCTGATAACGAAGGTAATCAACCGATTGACCTTCCCATTCGAGCAGATGGTGCTTCGGCCTACTTTAGTAGTTTGCCGATTAAAGCGATGGTTCAAGCTATAAAAAAAGAGGGATTGCCGGCCTCTGTTTCCAATACAGCAGGGACTTTTGTCTGCAATCATTTGATGTATCAGGCCCTCTATTTGGTAGAAAAGAAATTTCCACATGTTAAGGCAGGTTTTATGCATATTCCTTATATGATGGAACAGGTGGTGAATCGACCGACTACCCCAGCTATGAGTTTAGTGGATATTAGGCGAGGGATAGAAGCGGCAATCGGCGCCATTATAGAACATGGAGATCAGGATCTCAAGTTGGTAGGCGGAGAAACTCATTGATAGAAAAAAGCTTGAGGGGTCACCTTCAAGCTTTTGGACGTTTTCGAGCCAATACTGCTCGGTAAAAAATCATTTTATTGATTTGAATATAGGGTAGGAGTGAGAAACTAGCAATCCCAAAAGTAATCCAATTGAGGAAGTACCAAGGAAGGAGTTGTAGGTCCAGGACGAAACGCTGGAACTTGTAACCTTTCATCAGGAAACGGCTGGTTTTAAGGATTTGTCCTGGTTTGGCTTGTCCTAAGTCTAGGGTGTCACAGAGGAGAAATTCTACCTGTGAATAGGCATAGTATTGCGGGATATAGAGACTATTTCCCACAATCATCAAGAGGATACTTGCTAGAAGGTAAAGACCAAAGGTCATGAGGAAGCCTTCGGTTTCAATTGACGTGAGATCCAGATTGGGAAACTCGGGGTGAAGGACAACGAATTTCTTGGCTAAAAAGCTACTGTAAAAGAGGAAGTAAATCCCGAGTAAGCTAGGAATGCTCCATAAAAAGAGATAGAAACGTTTGAGAAGGAGGGTCAAAAAGGTTTGTGAAAAGTACTCTTCTTTAAAGAGAGTGAGACTATTTTTGACGGTTAGTTCTGTATCAGGATTCTTGATGAGTTTCAGCGTTGTATAGACGGAACTGGTTAGAAGTATCGTCCCGATAAAGGAGACTAATAGTGGGAAAAGGTAGGCTTGGGATACATGGCCAAACACGCTTAAAAAAGGTTGTTCTAAAACACTCTCGTTGATGCGCTCTAAGGGATTAAGAAAGCCAGACAAGATGACCAGCATGCTAGGTAAGAGATAGACGAGAAAGAGGCGGGGATTTTCAGCCTGAAATTGTCTAGCTTGCAGACGAACGGTTTTTAAATCAATTTTTGGGTATTTCATTCTCTCATTATACCATAGTTCGTGACAGTTCCTGCTTTTTTTGATAAAATCATACAGTATGCCCTTGGGCACAAAGTATGAACTGGGACTGTTTTTCCCAGCTTCGGAGGTAAAAAATGTCAGATTCACCAATCAAATACCGTTTGATTAAGAAAGAAAAACACACGGGAGCTCGTCTGGGAGAAATCATCACACCCCACGGCACCTTCCCGACACCTATGTTTATGCCAGTTGGGACACAAGCCACTGTTAAAACACAGTCACCTGAAGAATTGAAGGAGATGGGTTCGGGAATTATCCTGTCAAACACCTATCATC
>CAJZGT010000155.1 GCA_916048145.1 uncultured Streptococcus sp. | reverse complement strand
CATTCGGTGGTGGTAAAGCTTGGATCATCCCATCAAGCACTAAGAACCTTGAAGCTGCTCAAAAATTTGTAGACTTCCTTGTTTCAACTGAAGAACAAAAAGCCTTCTACGATACAACTAACGAAATCCCAGCTAACACTGAAGCTCGTTCATACGCTGAAGGTAAAAATGATGAGTTGACAACAGCTGTTATCAAACAGTTCAAGAACGCTCAACCAATGCCAAACATCTCTCAAATGTCTGCAGTTTGGGATCCAGCGAAAACTATGCTCTTTGATGCTGTAAGTGGTAAGAAAGATGCTAAAACAGCTGCTAACGATGCTGTAACATTGATCAAAGAAACAATCAAACAAAAATTTGGTGAATAAAAAATTTGTTCAAGGGGGGTGGAATTCAAATCCCCCTTTGAATTTATCAATAGAAAACATATATAGTTTAGGTTTTAATTAGAAACCAGTATCCTATGAAAGGAGTTATTATGGAAAAGCAACAACCTAGTAAAGCAGCCCTGCTGTCTATCATTCCTGGGTTAGGACAGATTTACAATAAACAAAAGGCCAAAGGTTTTATCTTCCTTGGTGTAACCCTTGTATTTGTCCTCTATTTCCTAGCACTTGCAGCCCCTGAATTGAGTAATCTCATCACTCTTGGTGATAAACCAGGTCGTGATAATTCCCTCTTCATGCTGATTCGTGGTGCCTTCCATTTAATCTTTGTAGTCGTTTATGTACTCTTTTATTTCGCAAATATCAAAGATGCACATACAACTGCCAAACACATTAACAATGGTATACCAGTAGCACTTACCTTTAAAGAAATGATCAAAGGAATCTATGAAAATGGTTTCCCTTACCTCTTGATCATTCCATCTTATGTTGCCATGACTTTTGCGATTATCTTCCCAGTTATCGTAACCTTGATGATCGCCTTTACCAACTACGACTTCCAACACTTGCCACCAAACAAATTGTTGGACTGGGTTGGTTTGACAAACTTTACAAACATTTGGAGCTTGAGTACCTTCCGTTCTGCCTTCGGTTCTGTTCTTTCTTGGACTATCATTTGGGCTTTATCTGCCTCAACTTTACAGATCGTGATTGGTATCTTCACAGCTATCATTGCTAACCAACCATTTATCAAAGGAAAACGTATCTTTGGTGTTATTTTCCTTCTTCCTTGGGCTGTCCCAGCCTTCATAACTATCTTGACATTCTCAAACATGTTTAATGATAGTGTCGGTGCTATCAACACTCAAGTCTTGCCGATCTTTGCTAAATTCCTTCCTTTCCTTGATGGTGCTCTTATTCCTTGGAAAACAGACCCTACTTGGACTAAGGTTGCTTTGATTATGATGCAAGGTTGGCTTGGATTCCCATACATCTACGTTTTGACTTTGGGTATCTTGCAATCTATTCCTAACGACCTTTACGAAGCAGCTTATATTGACGGTGCCAATGCTTGGCAAAAATTCCGCAACATCACTTTCCCAATGATCTTGGCTGTTGCAGCACCTACTTTGATTAGCCAATACACCTTCAACTTTAACAACTTCTCTATCATGTACCTCTTCAATGGTGGAGGTCCTGGTAGTGTCGGAGGGGGAGCTGGTTCAACCGATATCTTGATCTCATGGATCTACCGTTTGACAACAGGTACATCTCCTCAATACTCAATGGCGGCAGCTGTTACCTTGATTATCTCTATCATTGTCATCTCAATCTCTATGATCGCATTCAAGAAACTACACGCATTTGATATGGAGGACGTCTAAGATGAATAACTCAATTAAACTCAAACGTAGACTGACTCAAACCCTTACTTACCTCTACTTAATTGGCCTATCAATCGTGATTATCTATCCACTTTTGATTACCATCATGTCAGCCTTTAAAGCAGGTAACGTCTCAGCCTTTAAACTAGATACTAATATCGACCTCAATTTTGATAACTTTAAAGGCCTCTTCACTGAAACCTTGTACGGTACTTGGTACCTCAACACTTTGATTATCGCCTTAATTACTATGGCTGTTCAAACAAGTATTATCGTACTTGCTGGTTATGCTTATAGCCGTTACAACTTCTTGGCTCGTAAACAAAGTTTGGTCTTCTTCTTGATTATCCAAATGGTGCCAACAATGGCCGCTTTGACAGCCTTCTTCGTTATGGCACTTATGTTGAACGCCCTTAACCACAGCTGGTTCCTCATCTTCCTCTACGTTGGTGGTGGTATCCCGATGAATGCTTGGCTCATGAAAGGCTACTTCGATACAGTGCCAATGTCTTTAGATGAATCTGCAAAACTAGACGGTGCAGGACACTTCCGCCGCTTCTGGCAAATTGTTCTTCCACTTGTTCGCCCAATGGTTGCCGTACAAGCTCTCTGGGCCTTCATGGGACCTTTCGGAGACTACATCCTCTCTAGTTTCTTGCTTCGTGAGAAAGAATACTTTACTGTTGCCGTAGGTCTCCAAACCTTCGTTAGCAATGTGAAAAACATGAAGATTGCCTACTTCTCAGCAGGTGCTATCCTCATCGCCCTTCCAATCTGTATTCTCTTCTTCTTCCTACAAAAGAACTTTGTTTCAGGACTTACAAGTGGTGGCGACAAGGGATAATATATCCCCGCCACCCTTTTTCATTTTGAAACTTGTTACTGTAAAAATATCCTTGTAGCAAGCAATTTGTCTCCTAGACTTGAAATAAAGCACATTTCTCTATATAATAATACTCATATAGAAAACACCTTTTAGAAAGATACAAATGCTTCCATATCCATTTTCATATTTTTCAAGTATTTGGGGATTTCGTAAGCCCCTGTCCAAACGTTTTGGGCTCAACTGGTTTCAACTGCTCTTCACCAGTATCTTCCTCATCAGCTTGTCTATGGTACCCATTGCCATCCAAAACAGCTCACAGGATACTTATCCGCTAGAAACCTTTATCGATAATGTCTATGAACCATTGACAGATGAGGTTGTCCAGGATCTATCTGAACATGCTGCAATTGTTGATGGTAAATTAACTTATACAGGAACAGCTAGTCAAGTCCCTTCTCTTTTAATCGGTCCAAGTCAAAGCAAGGAATTACCTAAGGACTTGCAACTGCATTTCGATACGAATGAGCTAGTCATCAGCAAAGAAAGTAAAGAACTGACCCGTGTCTCTTACCGAGCGATTGAGA
>CAJZGT010000154.1 GCA_916048145.1 uncultured Streptococcus sp. | reverse complement strand
TAGGAACGTACTGTTACAGGCTTTCGATCCATGTCTGAACAGCTCCTTTCTCTTCTAATCGTTTTGCTAGTTCTTGCGCTTGGTCCAGATTGGCTACCAAGGTGATAATACAGCCCCCAAGTCCACCACCACTCATCTTGGCACCTAGAGCACCATGGCTAAGAGCCGTTTCAACGAGGGAGTCTGCCTCAGGGCTACTGACACCAATTTCTTTTAAATGTAAATGCGCTTGACTGAGGATTTGTCCCAGTCCCTCAGCATCTTTTCTTCTAATCGCATCTTCTGCTTGCTGGGTCAATTCTCCCAAGGCATGCAAAAACGGTAGGGCATCCTTGCCCTTGCTTTGAACCACTTGGATAGCTTCACGAGTGTGACCATACACGCCCGTATCAGCAATCACCAAATAGGCAGATAGATTCATCTCAAGTTCTGTAAAACCAACATTCTTGATAAAGCGAATGGGCTGGTCACTGAGACAGGTCTTAGCATCCAAACCGCTTGGATTCATATGGGCAATCATCTCAGCCCGATTGACCAAGATTTCTAGTACATCATGAGGCAGTTCAGCACCATAATAGTCAAATACCGCACGAATGGCCGCTATGCTGATAGCCGCTGACGAACCCATTCCCCGTTTTTCAGGGATAGCCGAGTCAATCACACATCGAATGCAAGCTTCTTTGATATCCAAATACTCCAGCGAGGCATACACTGCCATGGACAAGGTATCCTCCTCATAAAGACGCCACGGGCTTTCAGCAGGGACCACCTTACATGTCACCTCCACCTCCAAAAGAGGTAGGGAAATGGCAGGATAGCCGTATACGACAGCGTGCTCTCCTATTAAAATAATCTTACTATGTGCCTGACCGACACCAACTTTTTTTGTCATGTTTTCCTTTAACCAGACGAAAAGACCGTCTCATTTCATACAGTAGTATTTTCTCCTATCTATTTTATTATATTTTCACAAAAAAAGCGATTGTTTCCTTCACAATCGCCTCTTTCATTATTGAACCCATTCGCCATTATAGTTGACAGAATAACCATCTACGGTTGTATTCACTGCCAAAGCACCTGAGCTGTAAGCGTAGTACCATTTGCCATTAACCTGGAACCAACCAGTCTTCATATCGCCATTACTTGTATGTAGATAATACCAAGTCGAACCTTCCTGATACCAGCCAGTCGCCATAGATCCTGATGAACGGAGGTAGTACCATTTGTTACCAAGGTATTGCCAGCCCGTTTTCATATCACCATTTTCAGCATCTAAATAGTACCAAGTTGAGCCTTCTTGATACCAGCCAGTTGCCATTGCACCTGACGAACGGAGGTAGTACCACTTATTGCCAAGTTGTTTCCAACCAGTTTGCATTATAGCAGTTGTTGGATCTAGATAGTACCAAGTTGAATCATCGTTTATCCAGCCACGTGCGAGCTCCCCAACAGTCAATCTGTTGATGCGAGAATCAAAGCCACCATCCTTCTGCAAATAATACCAGCGTCCCTCATCATGAACCCAACCAGTTTTTAAAGTGTGATAACTACGCTGATCTTCAAAATAATAGACTCGTTTCTCTGCTGGGCTATCATATTGTTCCCCATGATGTTTGTTGGTGTTTGTAGCAGTTTTTGCTTCTAACACTTGCTTGCCAACAAATTCTTGTAGTACCCCATCTTGACCAAAGTAAAACCAATCTGGTCTAAAAGCAATCTCTTGTCTTGGAGAAGGACCAATCGTAACCCCTTTGTGTGGAGCAGGTATATACTGCCAGCCGACAACCATCTCTCCAGATAAAGGATCAAAATAATAGGTCTTCCCATCAATCACTCGCCAGTAGGTTTCTTTGATCTCACCCTTTTTATAGTAGGTTCTACCATTTTCTTGGACAAATTGCCAGCCTTCTGAATCAGCATCATCCGCAAAGACGGTGCTTGTCACTAGCAAAGCAAAGAAAAAGACTGTCAGTCCAACTTGCATTATTTTTTTTACTATTTTCATTAGATCTTTCCTCCATAACTGATTGTAGCAAAGACCCGACTGTATGTCAATATATAGAAACTCCTCAAAAAAAAGCAGTTACAAAACTGCAACTGCTTTTCTATTCTTGCATGGTGTAACCAACACCACGCACGGTTTTAATGTAGCTTTTTTGACCTTTTACATCAAGCTTGCTACGTAGATAACGGATATAGACATCCACGATATTTGTTTCGGTCGCACTTTCATACTTCCAGACACTTTCCAACAACTGCTCACGAGTCAGAACTTTCTTGCTTCCCATAAGAGTAGCCAAAAGGTCATACTCACGACGGGTCAGAGCAATCATCTCCTCGCCACGATAAACGGTATGATGTTCTACATCCATACGCAGATTGCGGTAAGACGTTGGAACCTTCATCTGACTACAGTGTTGGTCGATAAAGTCCCGACCTCGGAAAATCGCTGAAATACGAGCTACCAGATTCTCAATAATAACTGGCTTATAGATGTAAGAAACGGCAAAGCGTTGGATTGTCTCAATCTGATCTTGCAATTCTTCGCGATGGTCCAAGACCATGATCACTGAGGCTGGCTTAGTCCGACTCAGCTTGTCTGCAAAATCCTGGGCTGTCATATCCCCCAGATGAGCATTCAATAAAATCAAGTCATAGTCTGTCTGAAGAGCCATGGAGAGGGCTTTTTGCCCCTCCTCAACCTGATCAACTCGGTATTGCTCTTTTTGGAGTTCCAAACTTAAAAAATGAGCTAGATTTCGTTCTTTCTCAAGTAATAAAATCCGTTTCCCCATGGCAGACCTACTTATTTTTCGTCATACCAAGAGTAGTGGAAGGTTCCTTCTTTGTCTTTACGTTGGTAAGTGTGGGCACCAAAGTAGTCACGTTGCGCTTGGATCAAGTTAGCTGGAAGGTCAGCTGAACGGTAGCTATCAAAGTAAGTAATAGCTGCTGAGAAAGTTGGCACTGGCACACCAGCTTGAACAGCAAGAGCTACGATATCACGCACTGCTTGTTGGTACTTAGCAGTAACATCCAAGAAGTACTCATCCAAAAGAAGGTTAGCAAGGTCTGCATCACGGTTGTAAGCATCTGTAATCTTTTGCAAGAAACGAGAACGGATGATACAGCCATCACGCCAGATAGATGCGATGTCCGCAAATGGCAAGTTCCAGTTATTTTCTTTAGAAG
>CAJZGT010000153.1 GCA_916048145.1 uncultured Streptococcus sp. | reverse complement strand
GGTTCAGAGCCGATTTTGGATACAGATAGTTGTGGTCATTGGCAACGTACCATGCAAGGGCACGCAGCAGCAAATATTGTTCCAGTTATTGCAGCCAATCGCTATGGCTTGGAGGAGGTCACTCCCAGTGAGGAAAATGGTGGACAGAGTTCCAGTCTTGACTTCTACGGTTCATCCTTTATGACAGATGAAACAGGAGCTATTCTAGAGCTAGCTGAAAGACAAGAAGAAGCTGTTCTGTTAGCTACTTATGACCTAGACAAGGGAGCAAGCGAACGCCTAAACTGGGGACTGTTTCGAGATAGAAGACCAGAAATGTATCAACGGATTACGGACTAGTAGGAGAGAAATGAGAGATTCATTCTGCTAGACTCGTTTTCACTAGTAACTATAGGGATACTAGGTCATCTAGTAAGTAGATTTTATATTTTAACCCTCTAAGGTTTTCTCGCACTTTTATGCGAGGAGCTTTTCTGTTTAAGCTTTATCAATAAAACATGCTATAATAGTTGCAGAAAGGTTGGTATTTATGGCTAGGATATTGGTTATTGAAGACAATAGTGACATTCAAGAGATTTTACGAACACTTCTTACTGAGGAGCATGAGGTGATTCAAGCCTTTTCAGGAACTGAAGGCATCATGCGTTTTGACCAAGGTGGGATTGACCTCGTTTTGCTAGATATCATGCTTCCTGGGAAAAATGGAGATCAGGTTTTAAAAGCTATCAGGGAACAAAGTCAAACTCCAGTCATTATGCTAACAGCTTTGAGCGATAAAAAACTTATCAGTCAATACCTCTTAGACGGTGCCAATGATTACATAGTCAAACCTTTTGATTTGGACGAAGTCTTTGCTAGAGTTACTGTTCAATTACGCCAAAGTGCAGAAAAACAGCCTATGGCAATAGGAAAAACTGAAAATCTGCCACAAAACTTGAAAAATATCCGGTTTGATGCGGAAAGTTTTGAAATCAAAAATAGCCAAGAAACGATTCGCCTTGCCAAGAAAGAATGCTTGATTCTCCAAACTCTCCTCAAACATCCTAAGAAAATTTTTACCAAGGAAGAACTGTATGAATTGGTCTGGGAGGATAGCTACCTACCTGGAGATAATACTCTCAATACGCATTTGAGTAATCTTCGTAAAAAATTAAACCAGCTTGACCCAAATCAAGAATATGTTGAAACCATATGGGGAGTTGGGGTAAGATTAAAAGGAGACAAGCAATGACCTACATGATAATCTTTATCCTGCTGGTACTCTTAATTATTTTATCGATTGCATTGATTCGCTACCATCTAGCACTTAAAAACTTGAGTCAACAGATTGAAGACAAGATTCTCACGGGTAGTATGAAAAGAGTCGGAGTCAGCATTTTTTCCAAACATTTTTTACATCTCTACCAGCAAATTGAAAATCTATTTCAAGAAGTGGAACAATCTCGGTTGGTGATGAAAAGGGAAAAACAGACTCTGGATATGGCCATCAGCAATATCGCCCATGATATTCGGACACCTTTGACTATCGCTTCAGGCTACACCCAACAATTGATAAAGTCTCCTGAAGACAAATCAGAAACCTTACAAAAAATAGCCCAGCATCTTGATTTAGTTTCCAAACGTTTGGAGGCTCTTCTAGAATATCGTCGTTTGATGGAAGGAGCTGTCAAACCGAAACTGGAAGAAGTGGATCTTTCAGCTTTTATCACCAAAAAGACTTTGGCTTATTATGATGTTTTTCAGGCGGCAAATATCACGCTTGATTTTAAGGTTGAAGCTGGTCTGAAAATGAGGACTGATGAAGACTTGCTGGATCGAATTTTACAAAATCTGCTTGGAAATGTCCTCAAGCATGGCAAGGAAGAAGCGCGTCTGTCTTTGCGAAAAGAAAAGGAACAGCTTGTCTTAGAGATTGCAAACCTTGTTAAACAGCCTATCAAAAAAATAGAAAATCTCAGTAACCGTTTTTATTCTGAAAATCTATCAGACACCGAAGAATCCTCTGGTTTAGGCCTTTATATCACTGAGGAATTATGTCATCTTCTCGGTGCAGAGATGAAACTAAGCACAGATGGCCAGTGGTTATCGGTTTTCATTTATTTTTAACGAAAAGAAACCTCCTCTAGCCTACAGAGGAGGTCATTTTTTATAGACTTTTCTTTTTGAAAACTGCCAGTCCACTTAGATTAAAGATTACAATAACAGCTAAGCTAACTATAAGTGTATAGAAAATGGATTCACTATTAGCAGTCATAGCATAGGAAAAATGCAAGGACAAATATGGTAAAAATTTGATATTTGGAAAAATGATCATTGGCATAGAAAGGATGATAGAACTGACCAAATATCCAATAAATACTGCAATATAAGAATGAGTCAGGTAGAGAATAAAGGAAATAATGGAAAGCCAAGCAAGGAGGCAAAGGAATTGAAGGGAAATGGTTATCAGTAGATTTCCAATAAAGCCATCAGGCATGGTTCCAAATCCATTTAAGATAGTTGCTGGAATAAAGGCAATAACAAGGCTGATGATAAGTTGCAAGAGTGCAATACAAGCCACTACAAAGGCTTTGGCAAGGAAAAACTCGGTACGAGAACCCCCTACTGTCAAACTATTTTTATAGAGCTTTCCGATTAAATCAACACCGAGAACTAGACAAGTTAGAACAATACAGAGAAAAACGAGGTTTGAACCTTGACTAGATGCGTTAATCAGGGCTTGTACACCGTCCCAACCATGGGTTGGAATGTCTGGCTCTTCTGTCTGGATTGCCATCAGATGGCCCGTGGCTCCTATACTTGCTCCCATTAGCATGAGAGTAAAGAGAATAAATTCTGTAATCCAGAATCCTTTGGAACGGAAAAGACGGTAAAAGTCTGCTTGAATGGTATGTATCATGATTTTCCTCCTATTGGACCAATTGAGTGAAGTATTCTTCTAGGTTTTGACGGGCATAGTAAATCTCGTTAATGGCAACATCTGCCAAGGTTAATTCCTTAAGAATCTGCTTGACATCTTGTTCCTGACCAAAGATATGGATTTCATTTTCTGGATTGACAACCTTGAACTGGAGCTGGATTTGTTCTTTCAATACTTGACAAGCTTTCTCTTGGTCGGCTGTCTTCAGCACAATATAATCCTCACTTAGTGTTTCAAATTCAGCTTTGCTGATTTCACGGATAATCTTGCCTTGATCTAAAA
>CAJZGT010000152.1 GCA_916048145.1 uncultured Streptococcus sp. | reverse complement strand
GAGCAATGGATTGAAGCTCCATGTGTCGGCGGTTCGATTCCGTCTCGCGCCATTTTTACTTATAGTATGTATGCGGGTGTAGTTTAGTGGTAAAACTACAGCCTTCCAAGCTGTTGTCGCGAGTTCGATTCTCGTCACCCGCTTTGAACTTTGTTCAATTACCAAGTTTTTAACTTGGGCGCGTAGCTCAGGTGGTTAGAGCGCACGCCTGATAAGCGTGAGGTCGGTGGTTCGAGTCCACTCGTGCCCATTAATTGGAGAATTACTCAAGAGGCTGAAGAGGACGGTTTGCTAAATCGTTAGGTCGGGTAACTGGCGCAAGGGTTCGAATCCCTTATTCTCCGTTTGAATGAGAGTTTATGGCTCTTTGTCAACTGTAGTGGGTTGAAGAAAAGCTAAGCTCGAGAAAGGACACATTTCGTCCTTTCTTTTTTGATATTCAGAGCGATAAAAATCCGTTTTTTGAAGTTTTCAAAGTTCCGAAAACCAAAGGCATTGCGCTTGATAAGTTTGATGAGATTATTGGTTGCTTCCAATTTGGCGTTGGAATAGGGTAGTTGAAGGGCGTTGACGATTTTCTCTTTGTCCTTTAGAAAGGTTTTAAAGACAGTCTGAAAAAGAGGATGAACCTGCTTTAGATTGTCCTCAATGAGTCCAAAGAATTTCTCAGACTCCTTATTCTGAAAGTGAAAAAGTAAGAGTTGAAAGAAATCATAGTAATGTTTCAAGTCTTCTGAATAGCTCAAAAGCTTGTCTAAAATTCTTTATTCGTTAAGTGCATGTGAAAAGTAGGGCGATAAAATCGCTTATCACTGAGTTTACGACTATCTTGTTGAATGAGCTTCCAGTAACGCTTGATAGCCTTGTATTCATGGGATTTTCGCTCAAACTGATTCATAATTTGGACTCGCACAAGACTCATGGCACGGCTTAAGTATTGGAGTAAAACAGTCCAGTGGACTGTTTTAGCCTAAGTTTAGAAATATAATAACGAAGGGTGAAAGCGATCTAGGAATATTTTAGTATTCGGGAGTGAAACGGTCTGGGAGACTGTTTCAGCCTGAGCCTAGAAATTCGAAAGCGAAGCTGTCTAGCTAAGTCATAGTAGGGACTAAACATATCCATAGTAATGATTTTCACCTGACAACGAACGGCTCTATTGTAGCGAAGAAAGTGATTCCGGATGATAGCTTGTGTTCTTCCCTCAAGAACAGTGATGATGTTGAGATTGTCAAAATCTTGCGTAATGAAACTCATCTTTCCCTTGGTGAAGGCACACTCGTCCCAGGACATAATCTCAGGAAGGCTAGAAAAATCATGATTAAAACGGAAGTCATTGAGTTTGCGAATGACAGTTGAAGTTGAAATGGACAGCTGATGGGCAATATCGGTCATAGAAGTCTTTTCAATCAGATTCTGAGAAATCTTTTGATTGACGATACGAGTGATTTGGTGATTCTTCTTGACGAGGGCGGTCTCGGAGACCGCTATTTTCAAGCACTGATAGCACTTAAAACGGCGTTTTTTAAGGAGAATTCTAGTAGGCATACCAGTTGTTTCAAGGTAAGGAATCTTAGACGGTTTTTGAAAGTCATATTTCTTCATTTGGCTTCTGCAATCAGGACAAGGTGGAGCCTCATAATCCAGTTTAGCGATGATTTCCTTGTGTGTATCCTTATTGATGATATCTATAATTTGGATATTTGAGTCCTTGATATCGAGTAGTTTTGTGATAAAATGTAATTGTTCTATATTATTTTTTCTAATAATGGTTTGGTTGCTTTTCATTATAGATCTTATGGGACTTTTTTCTACAATAAAATAGGCTCCATAATATTCATAGGAGATTTACCCACTACAAATGTTATAGAGACTTTTTATATAGTTTATTTTTTATTGTATAACTTTGCTATTACTTCCAAGTTTTTAGTGAAATTTCTCCGCTATTTAGCCAAATTTCTTTTCCGTTATCACATTGAACTAAAAGTTTACCACTTTCAGAGATGTCCTTAGCAAGTCCCTTATAGTCTTTTTGATCTAGTGTAAAAGTAACTTCTTTTCCTAGGACGAATGACTGTTTTTTATATAGGTATAATAGCTCTTCTGCTGGTGTTTCGAAGAAAACACGCCATATCTCTATAATTAATTCATTTCTGGTTATAGGTGCTGGTGCTTTAAATAGACTAGCAGCTTTTTCTTTTAATTCCTGGGGGAAGTCTTTAATAGTAAAGTTGATTCCTACTCCAATAATGATATCTGTGACTAGGCCTGTTTCTACAGATGTCATTGCCTCAGTAAGGATTCCTCCAATTTTATGATTGTTTAGGTAGATATCATTGACCCATTTTATGTCGACATCTATTAAAGTTAGGTTCTTAATGGCTTTGTAGACAGCTCCAGCTACAAGTAGTGTGTAGGATGGTAATTTGTCATAGGCGAGATTTGGTTTAAGATGGAGTGTCATATAAATACCACCTTGTGGTGAGTAGAAGGAACGTTGAAAACGGCCTCGCCCTGCTGTTTGATAGGAAGCTATATAGAGGGTGTTTGCTTCATTTCCTAAATCAATTGCTTCTTTTGCATCCAGTTGTGTTGATCTTGTTTCGGGTTTAAAACTGACTTTAATTGGAAGATTTTCTTCTAGAATCTCTGGGAGAATAAGGTCACCATTCATCAGTTTATATCCTTTGTTTTTGATGCTATCAATTTCAATGCCTTCTTGTTCTAGTCGCTTGATGGCTTTCCAAATTGATGTTCGGCTTAGGGATAGTTCTTCTGCAATTTTTTCTCCACTGATATAGTCGGTTTCTTTAGATAGGATTTGGTAGACAGCTTGGTAGGATTTCATAGTGTTGCCTTTCTTTAAGAATAGTATATGATTTGAATCTAGTTTGGATAGTTGCGCCTAATCTATATTTTATTACTACTATTTTAACATATGCCTACTATTTACGGCATGATTTTCTTAGAGAAAATGCAATCAATAAGATTGAGTTTTGAAATCTCAGTATTTTTGCTCCCTTTTTTACCTAGGAAACGTTTCCTTTGTTTTCAAATTGCTAAAAAAGTGGTACAATAAAGGGTAGCTTACTATTATCTGAATCAGCTGATTTGGAGAGAAAGGATTCATTTTGAAATCAATAGGCTTTATTGAAAAGCTGAAAGGGTTGTCTAGTAAAGAGCTGATTTTATTGGGAATTATCCTGAG
>CAJZGT010000151.1 GCA_916048145.1 uncultured Streptococcus sp. | reverse complement strand
TCAAGTCTTTACCTGCAGCTGCAAGTTCTTTTTTAACATCGTCGTAAAGACCAAGATTGATCAAGTTATTTGACAAAAGTTTACCAATCAAGAACTCAGCTGAGATATAGTAAACTTTTTTCTTGCCAGTATTAACTGGTTTTTTGCTACTTGCAAGCTTGCTGTAGTTAAGAAGAGCAAGGTAAAGCTCTTCATTGCTACATTCTGCAATGGTTTTATTGTAACGATTTTGTACAAATTCTTGTAGTGATAACATGTTTAAGGTGTCTCCTGATATTGTATTATTTCTTTAATTCTACCAAATTTTCATTGATTCGGCGATAAATTGTCGTCAAGTCAAGCAAAGTTTCTTCGACAGCTGGTGTCAATTGATCTTCAGTCATACGCCAAGACCAGTTTCCACCAAGGGTAGATGGAAAGTTCATACGAGCTGCCTCATCCAATTCTAGCAAATCTTGCATAGTTGCAATTGCCATGAAGCTGACTGATGAAAAGACTGTACGAAGCATAGCATGTGGCACTGTTTCGTATTCTTTACGGTTAGTATAGCGAGCCATGTATTCACGAGTCGCATCATCGATCTCGTTACGGTACCAACCAAGGACCGTATTGTTATCGTGTGTTCCTGTGTACATAACTGAGTTAGCAGGTGCCAAGTGTGGGCTATCGATGCTTTCGTCTTCTGGGTTGAAGGCAAATTGAAGAATCTTCATTCCTGGGAAGCCAGTACGTTCACGCAATTCGATAACTTCGTCTGTCATGAAACCAAGATCTTCTGCGATGATGTTTAACTCACCAAGCTCTTCCTTAACGGCTGCAAAAAGCTTGTAGCCAGGACCTTTCACCCACTCACCAGGTGCTGCTGTATCGGAACCAGCAGGGATTTCCCAGTAAGATTCGAAACCACGGAAGTGGTCGATACGAACGATATCGTAGATTTTGAAGCTTTCACGCAAGCGTTCAATCCACCATTTGTAGCCGTCTTTGTCCATTGCTTCCCAGTCATAGATTGGGTTACCCCAAAGCTGACCAGTTGCAGAAAACTCATCTGGTGGGCATCCTGCGATGCAAGTCGCCTTACCGTTGACATCTGTCTTGAAGAGATGTGGATTTGCCCACATATCGCTTGAATCTTCCGCTACGTAGATTGGCATGTCCCCAACGATTTCGATGTGGTTGTCGTTAGCGTAGGCTTTCAATTTCAACCATTGTTGGAAGAAGAAGTATTGAGTCACACGGTGGTAAACCAACTTGTCTGCCAATTGCTCACGGTAGCTTTCAAGTGCTGAAGCTTTACGAGCACGAGCATCTGCATCTGGCCATTCTGTCCAAGCAAGATTGTCAAAATGCTCTTTGATAGCCATATACTCAGCAAAGAGCTCAAGCCATGATTGGTTGTCTTGAGCAAATTTCTCAAAATCTTTAACATCTCCGACTTCAAAGAAACGTTTTACCGCTTTTTCTAAAAGAGGACGACGTGCATAGTAGATTTTAGCATAGTCAACTTCAGACGCATCGCTACCAAAGTCAACCCCTTCAAGGTCACTTGCTTGCAACAAGCCTTGTTCCACCAAGATATCTAAATCGATAAAATGAGTGTTCCCTGCGAAGGCTGAGAAAGATTGGTAAGGAGAATCTCCGTAACTAGTTGTTCCTAGTGGAAGGATTTGCCAGTAACGTTGTTTTGTGCGAACCAAGAAATCAACGAAGTCGTAAGCACTTTTACCAAATGATCCGATTCCGTATGCTCCAGGAAGAGAAGAAATGTGCATCAACACACCACTTTGACGTTTTTTCATAATAAGCACCTCATGTGTTTATAGTTCTTGTTTCATTTTTACGAACGCAAACGTTTGCGTTGAAATAAGTATATCGCATTTTTTTGATAAATGCAAGCGGTTTTAAAAAACTTTTTTGATTATTTTTTTAAAATTTTTTCTTTGTACTCGCATATATATTCTCTATTCAACTGATAATATAGTATTATCAATCTCCCTTACCTTATTTTACAAAACTAAAGGCTCAATTACTTTAATTATTTATAATCGATTAAGGCAATCGTTTTCGCTGTCTTACCAACCCTGTCTTTAAAGATTTTTTATTATTTCTACTATTTAAAAGCAATAAAGCGTTTACTTTTTTTACAATTTTTTTAGAAATTTTTACAAAAAACACTTGCAACCGCTTTCTAAATGTGCTATACTAGTCCCATAAAGGAAAACGTTTGCGTTTCCTCATTATAAAATTTGTTATTCTTTAGGAGGAATACACTATGTCATCTAAATTCATGAAGAGCGCTGCTGTGCTTGGAACTGTTACACTTGCTAGCTTGCTTTTGGTAGCTTGCGGAAGCAAAACTGCTGATAAGCCTGCTGATTCTGGTTCATCTGAAGCGAAAGAAATCACTTTCTACGTTGAAGATCAATATAAAGCATTTGCTGAAACAGCTGCAAAAGCTTACGAAAAAGAAGCTGGCGTAAAAGTGACTATCAAAACCGGAGACCAAATGGGTGGTCTTGACAACCTTTCTCTAGACAACCAATCTGGTAAAGCTGCTGACGTTATGATGGCACCATACGACCGTGTAGGTAGCCTTGGTACTGACGGACAACTTTCAGAAGTTAAATTGAGCGACGGCGCTAAAACAGATGATAAAACTAAATCTCTTGTAACAGCTGCTGACGGTAAAGTTTACGGTGCTCCTGCCGTTATCGAGTCACTTGTTATGTACTACAACAAAGACTTGGTAAAAGAAGCTCCAAAAACATTTGCTGACTTGGAAAACCTTGCTAAAGATAGCAAATACGCATTCGCTGGAGAAGATGGAAAAACTTCTGCTTTCCTAGCTGACTGGACAAACTTCTACTATGCATACGGACTTCTTGCTGGTAACGGTGCTTACGTATTCGGACAAAACGGTAAAGACGCTAAAGATATCGGTCTTGCCAACGACGGTTCTATCGCAGGTATCAACTACGCTAAATCTTGGTATGAAAAATGGCCTAAAGGTATGCAAGATACTGAAGGAGCTGGAAACCTAATCCAAACTCAATTCCAAGAAGGTAAAACAGCTGCTATCATCGATGGACCTTGGAAAGCTAAAGCCTTCAAAGACGCTAAAGTAAACTACGGTGTTGCAACTATCCCAACTCTTCCAAACGGAAAAGACTACGCAGCATTCGGTGGTGGTAAAGCTTGGATCATCCCATCAAGCACTAAGAACCTTGAAGC
>CAJZGT010000150.1 GCA_916048145.1 uncultured Streptococcus sp. | reverse complement strand
GCCAGTAGGAGAGAAAGAGCGTGATGGGGATGATTGCTAAGGTGCGCGTGAGTTTCACAATGGTTGCGGCCTCAAGGGTATTGGTCTGATAAAGATTGTCCCAGGCACTAGCTGTGGCCGTTACAGAAGAAGTATCATTGACCGCAGTTCCTGCAAAGAGGGCAAAGCCGTCATTAGATAGGTGAAGCCAGGTTCCTAGAGTTGGAAAGATGAGCGCCGCTAAGACATTGAAGAAAAAGATAACGGAAATGGCTTGGGCAACCTCCTTTTCTTTGGCATGGATAACGGGTGCTGTAGCAGCAATGGCAGAGCCACCACAGATAGAAGATCCCACTCCAACCAAGATAGCCAGTTTTGTATCCAGTGCAAAGAAGCGCTGGAAGAGGTAGGCAATAATCAGGGCTATTGAAATGGTGGAGAGGATAACAGGGAGTGAAGATTGCCCAACTGCGAAGACTTGCGAGATATTGAGACCAAAACCAAGCAAGATAACGGCATACTGGAGCAATTTCTTGGAACTAAAGGTCAATCCCGCATCCAGTTGTTTATAGGACGAGAGAAAGGGATGGAGAAGCATGCCCATAAAAATCGCAAAAACAGGCGCGCCAATCACAGGGAAGAATCCGCCCAGATACCAAGATACGATTGAAATCAGAAGGCAGGCCAAGATGCCTGCTCCATTTTTTGATAGAAATGACATAAAAACCTCCAAATAGAATCTGTTACCATTATAGACCTGTAAACAGGAAAAGTAAAATAGAAAGTGGAAAGTTACTCTATCATGTATTTTTGCGGTCGGGGGGCTTTTGTAGTATAATAGAGATACGTTTTGAAAGTAGGAGGTATCTATGGACTTAACTAAGCGCTTTAATAAACAGTTAGATAAGATTCAAGTTTCGTTGATTCGTCAGTTTGACCAGGCTATTTCGGAGATTCCTGGGGTCTTGCGTTTGACCTTGGGGGAACCTGATTTTACAACGCCAGATCATGTCAAGGAGGCGGCCAAGCGAGCGATTGACCAGAACCAATCCTACTATACAGGGATGAGTGGTCTGCTGACTTTACGTCAGGCAGCCAGTGACTTTGTTAAGGAAAAGTACCAACTGGACTATGCTCCTGAAAATGAAATCTTGGTTACAATTGGGGCGACAGAGGCTTTATCTGCTACTTTGACAGCTATTTTGGAAGAGGGAGACAAGGTGCTCTTGCCAGCTCCTGCCTATCCAGGATATGAGCCGATTGTCAATCTAGTTGGGGCAGAGATTATCGAGATTGATACAACTGAAAATGGTTTTGTATTGACTCCTGAGATGTTGGAAAAGGCCATTCTGGAGCAAGGGGATAAACTCAAAGCAGTTATTCTCAACTATCCAGCCAATCCGACAGGAATCACCTATAGTCGGGAGCAGTTGGAAGCCTTGGCAGACGTTTTATGCAAGTACGAGATTTTTGTTATCTGTGATGAGGTTTACTCAGAATTAACCTATACAGGCGAAGCCCATGTATCTCTGGGAACTATGCTGAGAGACCAGGCTATTATTATCAATGGCTTGTCTAAATCGCATGCTATGACTGGTTGGCG
This sequence comes from uncultured Streptococcus sp., assembly GCA_916048145.1. Classification (GTDB taxonomy): domain Bacteria; phylum Bacillota; class Bacilli; order Lactobacillales; family Streptococcaceae; genus Streptococcus. The sequence goes on along the minus strand of CAJZGT010000150.1, from coordinate 1,677 downwards.
TTTAGGCTTTATCTTTGCTCCTGCAGCTTTCACAGCTCAGTTAATCAAGAGTCACCAGTATTTGGTTACTGCTGCAAATACGATGGCTCAGCATGCTGCGGTGGAGGCCTTGACCGCTGGTAAAAACGACGCAGAGCCTATGAAGAAGGAGTACATTCAGCGTCGAGATTATATCATTGAGAAGATGACTGCTCTTGGTTTTGAGATTATCAAACCAGACGGTGCCTTCTATGTCTTTGCTAAGATTCCAGCGGGCTACAATCAAGATTCCTTTGCTTTTCTGAAGGATTTTGCTCAGAAGAAGGCCGTTGCTTTTATCCCGGGTGCTGCCTTTGGGCGTTACGGAGAAGGCTACGTTCGCCTCTCTTATGCGGCCAGCATGGAAACAATCAGAGAGGCCATGAAACGACTTGAGGAGTACATGAGCGAAGCATGATCCAGTCTATAACGAGTCAAGGTCTCGTACTCTACAATCGTAACTTTCGGGAGGATGATAAGCTAGTCAAAATCTTCACCGAGCAGGCTGGCAAGCGCATGTTTTTCGTCAAACACGCTGGTCAGTCCAAACTAGCTCCGGTTATTCAGCCTTTGGTGTTGGCACGATTTCTCTTGCGCATCAATGATGACGGGCTTAGCTACATCGAGGACTACCATGAGGTGATGACCTTTCCAAAGATTAATAGTGATCTCTTTGTTATGGCCTATGCTACCTATGTGGCTGCTCTTGCAGATGCTAGTTTGCAGGATAATCAGCAGGATGCTCCCTTGTTTGCTTTTTTGCAAAAGACTTTGGAGTTGATGGAAGCTGGCTTGGATTATCAGGTTTTGACCAATATTTTTGAAATTCAAATCTTGACTCGATTTGGAATCAGTCTCAATTTTAATGAGTGTGTCTTCTGCCATCGGGTCGGTCAGGCTTTTGATTTTTCTTTCAAATATGGAGCCTGCCTCTGTCCAGAGCATTATCATGAGGATGAGAGACGTTGCCATCTCAATCCAAATATTCCTTATCTGCTCAATCAGTTTCAAGCCATTGATTTTGAGACCTTGGAGACAATTTCGCTCAAGCCTGAAATTAAGCAAGAACTACGCCAGTTTATGGATCAACTCTATGAAGAGTACGTTGGGATTCACCTAAAATCAAAGAAATTTATTGATTCCCTAGCAGACTGGGGACAATTACTAAAAGAGGAAGACAAATGAAAAAAATCGCAGTAGATGCTATGGGGGGCGATTATGCACCTCAAGCCATCGTTGAGGGTGTCAATCAAGCCCTTGCTGACTTTTCAGATATTGAGATTCAACTCTACGGAGATGAAAGTAAGATCAAGCAATATCTAACGGCTACAGAGCACGTCAGCATTATCCATACGGATGAGAAAATTAACTCAGACGATGAGCCGACAAAAGCTATCCGTAAGAAGAAAAATGCCAGCATGGTATTAGCAGCCAAGGCAGTCAAAGAGGGAGAAGCAGACGCCGTCCTCTCAGCTGGGAACACAGGTGCCTTGTTGGCTGCAGGATTCTTCATTGTGGGTCGTATCAAGAACATCGATCGTCCAGGACTCATGTCTACCTTGCCGACCATTGATGGAAAAGGCTTTGACATGCTAGACCTTGGAGCCAATGCGGAAAATACAGCCCATCATCTGCACCAATACGCTGTCCTAGGTTCCT
>CAJZGT010000149.1 GCA_916048145.1 uncultured Streptococcus sp. | reverse complement strand
AGGCTTGCTTTTTTTAGTGCCATAACGCCTCCATCTTATCTATTATAACAAGAAAGCTAGGCTTTGACAAGCATCTTAACGAAATAGATTGACTACCGAATCCCATATCGTTTGAGCCTTTTCCTTAATTTTAGCATCCGAGATAGCACGACTGGCCTCATCTACCAGATTTTGCGCACGACTTCTAATATCAGAAAGGGTATCATCCGTCTGATTCGTTTCATTACTCTGCACTTGATTTCTTGTATTGGCTGGTGCAATTCCATTTTGCTTATATGCATTTTCAACTGTAAAGGTACTTCCTGGCGTATAAGGTAAAATGGTATTGGCAATGTTTCTAAAGACATGGGCTGCACCGTTTGAAGTAGAGCCAGCTAGATAGTGATTTTCATCAGTCGTCGGGAAACCAAGCCAGTGACTAATCACTACATCCGGTGTATAACCAATTACCCACTGATCACTTGTATATTCTGGATTGAAAACCGCTTCAGTTGTACCAGTTTTTCCTGCCATTACATAATCTGCAGGCGATGAACTAATACCGGTACCGTTGGTGAATGTCCCCAACATCATACTGGTCATCTTATCAGCTACAGACTTATCAATCACCCGTTTTTGTGAATTTTTATGGCTTGCAATGACCTGACCACTAGCATTTTCAATTCTACTAATAAAATGAGCTTCCGGCATTAAACCTTCATTTGCAAAGGCAGCATATGCTTGAGCCATTTGCAGAGGATTGGTTTCGACACCACTTCCCAAGGCGACACCAAGAACACGGTCGACCTTTTCCATGTTGAGCCCGAATTTTTCGCCTGCCTCAAAAGCCTTGTCGACGCCCAAATCATTAACAGTGGCAACAGCAGGTAGATTAAGCGACTCTGCCAAGGCTTGATACATAGGAACTTCTCGACTCGTTTTGATCCCTGCATAGTTATCAACCTTATAGCTGTCATACTGCATGGTATGGTTATCCAACTGCTTATTCAAAGCCCAGCCAGCTTCAACTGCAGGCGTATAAACAACTAAAGGCTTAATTGTAGAACCAGGGCTACGTTTTGATTGAGTTGCATAGTTGAAATTCCGGAATCCAGTTTTATCATTGTCAGCAACTTGACCGACAACTCCACGAACTCCACCTGTTTTCGGTTCGAGAGCTACACTTCCTGATTGAGCAAATGTTCCATCCTCCGCCCTCGGAAATAGCGCTGTATTTTCATAGACAACCTGCATATTTGCTTGGTAGTTTTGGTCCAGCTCTGTGTAAATGCGGTAGCCATTATTGACAATTTCTTCCTCTGTTAGACTATACTTGGAAACAGCCTCATTAACAACCGCATCAAAGTAAGAAGGATAGCGGTAATCTGAAATCTTTCCTTCATACTTATCGTGCAATTGCGAAGTCATATCAACTTCTGCAGCTTCAGTTTCTTGGTTTTTATCAATGTAACCCGCTGCAAGCATATTTTGTAAGACAGTGTCACGACGATTAGTCGAATCTTGTACGGAATTCAAAGGATTATACAGTTCCGGCCCTTTGAGCATCCCTGCCAGAGTCGCAGCTTGATCCAAACTCACTTCTGACGCAGAAACTCCAAAGTATTTCTTACTCGCATCTTCTACACCCCACACACCATTTCCAAAATAGGCATTGTTAAGGTACATGGTTAAAATCTGATCCTTACTATATTTTTTTGTTAATTCTAAGGCAAGGAAAAATTCTTTCGCTTTTCTCTCAACAGTTTGATCCTGCGACAAATAGGCGTTTTTAGCCAGCTGTTGGGTAATAGTAGAACCACCACCTGAACGACCAGCAGTGACAATCGCCAAGAAGAAACGACCATAGTTAATCCCGTCATTTTTATAGAAAGAGCGGTCTTCTGTCGCAATAACGGCATTCTGCAAATTTTTACTGATATCAGTCAATTCAACATAAGTTCCTTTTTGACCAGACAAGGCACCAGCCTCCTTTTCTTCACGGTCAAAAATGATAGTCCGAGTTTTCAAGGCATTTTGCAAATCGTTAACATTGGTTGACTTGGCTACAGCAAACAAATAGGTTCCAACTAGCAAGCCTGCACTCAAACCTAGTATAAGGACAATCTTTGTTAGATGATAGCGACGCCAGAATTTTCGAATTGGACCTACTTGGGCTAATTTTTTTCGATCACTACGAGAGCGACGTAAGCTAGTCGTATCAGAATCCTCTAGTTCACTTGTTTCTTTTTTAAAAAGAGAAAGAAATTTCTCAAATAATTTATCTAATTTCATGCGTTTATTTTATCATCTTCATCATAGGAAGACAAGAATTTAGCTATTTCCTATCCAAATAGGGCTTTTTTTGTTACAATATCTGTATGCAATTCACATTTACATTACCAGACTCTCTACCTCAAATGACGGTAAAGCAATTACTTGAGGAACAACTCCTCATCCCTAGAAAAATCCGTCATTTTTTGAGAATCAAGAAACACATTTTGATTAATCAGCGAGAAGTTCATTGGAACGAGATGGTAAAACCTGGAGATGTTTGCCAGTTAACTTTTGACGAGGAAGATTATCCCGAAAAAGAAATTCCTTGGGGCAACCCAAACCTCGTTCAGGAAGTTTATCAAGATCAACACTTAGTTATTGTGAACAAGCCAGAGGGGATGAAAACGCATGGTAATCAGCCAAACGAAATCGCCCTTCTTAACCATGTCAGTGCCTATGTTGGCCAAACCTGCTATGTCGTTCATCGTCTGGACATGGAAACCAGTGGCTTGGTTCTCTTTGCCAAAAATCCTTTTATCCTGCCCATTCTCAATCGCTTGCTGGAGAAAAAAGAGATTTCTAGGGAATATTGGGCACAGGTCGACGGACATATCAGCAGCAAAGAACTTGTTTTCAAAGACAAAATTGGACGTGATCGCCATGATCGCAGAAAGCGAATAGTTGATACAAAAAATGGACAATATGCTGAAACGCATGTAAGCAGATTAAAGCAATTTCCAAACAAAACTTCCTTGGTTCGTTGCAATCTAAAGACAGGGCGAACCCATCAGATTCGTGTGCACCTTTCGCATCATAATTTCCCTATTTTAGGCGACCCTCTCTATAATAGTAAATCAAAAACAAGTCGGCTTATGCTCCACGCCTTTCGACTGTCCTTTACCCATCCGCTTACATTAGAGAAATTAAGCTTCACTATCCTCTCAGATACTTTCGAAAAAGAATTAAAAAAGAATGGATGATTGCGTCATCCATTTTTCGGCTCTATAATATTTGTAGTGGGTAAATCCCCTATGGATATTATGGAGCCTAT
>CAJZGT010000148.1 GCA_916048145.1 uncultured Streptococcus sp. | reverse complement strand
ACTTCTCCTTCATTAACTTCAAAGCTTACATCACGGACTGCTTGGATCATACCGTAATGCACAGAAAGATTATCAACTTTTAACATAGACATTAGGCTTCACCTCCTAGATAAGCTTCGATAACGCGTTTATTGGTCTTAATTTCGTCTGGAGTTCCTTGTGCAATCAAACGGCCATATTCAAGTACGTAGATACGTTCTGTTACTTCCATGACCAGATTCATATCGTGTTCAATCAGCATGATCGTAATCTTAAATTCATCTTTGATACGACGAATTAACTCAGTCAATTCCGCTGTTTCCTGTGGGTTCATACCTGCTGCTGGTTCATCTAAAAAGAGAATTTTAGGTTCCGTAGCGAGGGCACGAACAATTTCCAAACGACGTTGTTGGCCGTAGGCAAGATTTTTAGCTAGAGTTTCTGCATCACCATCTAAATCAAAGATTTTAAGTAATTCCAAGGCTTTAGCCTTTAATTCTTTTTCACTCTTGTAAAAAGCTGGTAAGCGCAAAAAACTAGCAAAAACATGTTGTTTGTGATGGTTGCCAAAAGCAATCAAAACATTGTCCAAAACTGTTAAATCTTTAAAGAGACGGATATTTTGGAAAGTACGTCCAAGTCCCAAAGAAGCAATCTTATAAGGTGACTTTCCATTCAAAAGGTGACCATCTAAGGTTACTGTTCCCTCACTTGGCTCATAAACACCCGTCAAGAGGTTGAAAAGGGTCGTTTTCCCAGCTCCATTTGGACCGATTAGTCCAACCAGTTCCCCTTCGTTCAATTCAAGAGTCACATCTCCAACAGCTGTTAGACCGCCAAAATGTTTGGTTAACTGTTTTACTTCAAGTAATGCCATTAGTTTTGTTCCTCCTTCTTAGATTTTTTAAAGAAACGTGATAGACTCAATTCCCATGTTCCAAGGAGTCCACCTGGTCTGAAAATCATTACCAAGACCAAGGCCAATGCGTAGATAATCATACGCACGCTGGCGACATCTTGGAGAAGCATATTCAAAATTCCAAGAACAATAGCTGAAACGATGGCACCTGTAATGGAACCAAGTCCACCAAATACAACAATGATCAAAACGTTGATTGAGTTGATAAAGGTGTAATCTTTCGGTACGACAGATCCAATAAATCCTGCCTGAAGTGACCCTGCAATACTTGCAGTAATAGCACCAAAGACAAAGGCGATGATTTTAATTTTAGTCGTATTAACCCCAACTGACTCAGCAGCGATTTCATCCTCACGAACAGAGAGGGTTGAACGACCAATTGGACTACGCAAGAAGTTCAAGGTTGCAATGGTTGTAATCACGACAAAGAAGTAAACCATTTGCCAAGTTGTAAAATTAGGAATTCCCAAGATACCTGCCGCACCATTTGTAAGGCTTCCGCCATTGATGATAAAGATACGGATAATTTCAGAAACACCGAGAGTCGCTACCGCAAGATAGTCCCCCTTCAAGCGCAAGGTTGGAATTCCGACAAGTAAGGCAACTGCTCCTGAAAGCAAAGCACCTACAAGCATGGCTCCAAAGAAGGCACCGTAGGTTGGTGATTTAGAACCAATAATAGCTGCGGCATAGGCACCAATCGCCATGAAACCAGCATGTCCAAGTGAAAATTGTCCTGAAAAACCAACGATTAAGTTGAGACCAACAGCCAGAATAATATTAATTCCAATTTGTTGTAAAATCTGTACATAGAATAGGTTGAGTACTCCGACTGAAACCAGTACACTAATCAAGCCATAGCCAGCTAACAAAAGGAGTAACCATAGAATATTAACTTTTAAATTTTCTTTCATCGTTTACACCTTCTCTTTCACATTCTTACCAAGGATACCTGCTGGACGGACAATCAAGATCAACAACAAGATTCCATAAACAATGGCATCACGGAAGTCTGACATTCCAAAGGCTGTCGCAAAAGTTTCCAATAGACCAATCACAAAACCACCAAGAGCCGCACCAGGAATAATTCCGATACCACCAAGTACAGCGGCAACGAAAGATTTAAGACCTGGAGTAACCCCCATCAAAGGCTCAAGAGAGTTATAATAGAGGGCAATCAGAACACCAGCCGCACCCGCAAGAGCAGAACCCAAAGCAAAGGTAAAGCTGATGGTACGGTTTACATTGATCCCCATCAATTGCGCCGCATCGCTATCTACTGATACTGCACGCATGGCTTTCCCCATCTTAGTCTTTTGGACAATGACTTGTAACAAAATCATCAAAATCAAGGAAATCGCCAAAATCATTAACTGTACATTCGTTAAGCTAATTGGTCCCAAATCATAGCGAACTGTTTGAATCGCTTGAGGAAAGGCACGGGTATTAGCACCAACCAGATAGACCATTCCATACTCCAATAGGAAAGAAACCCCAATAGCTGTAATCAAAACAGCAATACGAGTAGAGTGACGCAAAGGTCGGTAAGCAAGGAACTCAATCACGACACCAAGAATGGCCGTCGCTAGCATAGCTACAATAAGCGCTACAAAGAAATTCATTTGGAAAGAATTAATCAAGAAATAACCGATAAAGGCTCCCATCATATAAATATCACCGTGGGCGAAGTTGATGAGCTTGATAATTCCGTAAACCATGGTATATCCTAGGGCTAACAGCGCGTAAACACTACCTAGGATCAAACCATTTACTAGTTGTTGGAGCATAAGATTCACTCTTTCTATTTATAATTCCGAGGGCTTCCCCTCACTTTTTGATAGGTTCTTAAACATCGAAACAGGGAGTGAGTCAGAGGCTCATTCCCTATTTCAACATTTTTCTATTATGGTTTTACAACTTCTGCTGCTTCAACCTTACCATTGTTCATGGTCATCATGTAAGCAGTTTTGACTGTGTTGTGGTCTGCATCGAAGCTTGTTTGACCAGTTACACCTTCAAAGTCTTTTGTTTTAGCAAGATTATCTTTAATCTCACCTGAGTTTTTAGCACCTTTTGCTGCGTTTGCTACAAGGTGAACTGAATCATAAGCCAAGGCTGCAAATGTTGAAGGCTCTTCATTGTACTTAGCACGGTAAGCCTCAAGGAAGGCTTTTGCTTTAGCTGAAACTTCTACAGTAGTTGAGAAGCCTGAGATAAAGTAGATGTTTGATGCTTTTTCAGGGGTTGCTTGTTGTACAAACTCTTCACCGTTGAATCCATCACCACCAACGATTGGCTTGTCAATTCCCATACCACGCGCTTGGTTTACAATTTTACCAGCTTCAGTATAGTAACCAGGAACAATGATAGCATCAAAGTCTTTCCCTTTCATTTTTGTAAGGGCTGCTTGGAAGTCTGT